>JANMRJ010000966.1:0-8690 GCA_031370985.1 Acidimicrobiales bacterium | reverse complement strand
CGTCGTCTGCCGACCACGGCCTCACGTTCGCCCCCCTGCTTCGGGTCAACGACCGCAGCATCGACCGCTCCAAGGGCGTGTGGTCCAACAACATCGACAGCAAGTTCAACGTCGGCGTCGCCGCCACCGACGACAACGTGTTCTTCGCCTGGCAGGACACCCGCAACGCCCTGGGCGAGAGCGGCTCGGAGGACATCTATACCTCCTCGGTGCCACTCACCCCGGTGGTCATCGGCGGGAGCGACGCCGGCATTCCCGGCTGGACCCTGCTCCTCACCGGCATGTTCGGCCTGGGCCTGGGCGTGGCGGTGGCCTCGCTGCTGTTCCGCCGGCGTGACGCCGAAACCGCCGGCGTCGCGGGGTCCACGCCAGCCCGGGCCTGACCAGGAGGAGACGCGCTCAACCGGCGATGGCCGCCGGCGAACGGGCGACGATCCGGGTCCCCGGAACCGCGATCGCCAGAGCATGGATGTCAGCCGAGTCACCCGTGATGACGATCGCCCGTTCGCTCCGGTCACACACCGCGACCAGATGGGCGTCAGCGAGGCGAACATTGCCGCTGTTGGTCGTGTACAGGATCGTGCCCACGAGCTTGGCCAGCCGTTCGTCGGTCGGCACGACACGGATCCTTCATCCGCCCCGGTCACGGCTGAGCGCCACCTCCACGCGACGCGTCCGTGCCGGCCCTCCGCAGACCTCAGCCAGCGTCACCGCAGCACAGGAACCTTCTCCTCCCTACTCGATGGTTCGGCGCAACACGCCCGCAACCCATGGCCGGTCGAAGCGTCGAGATGGTCGAAAGCGCCGGCATCCAGCACGAACGCCACAGTCACCCGAACGCCACAGTCACCCGAACGACGATCGGTCGGCGAGCCGACCCTCGGCCTCGTCGAGAAGACGGTCGGCGGCGGCGAAATCTGCGGCACTCGGCGGCCCGAATTCTTCGTCGAGAGCGTCCAACCACCGCAGGAGTGCGGCCCGGTGTGCCTCGGCAGCCACAGCACGCCGCAGGGCGTCGTTGGCGACCGCCGACATGCTTCGACCGTCGGCCGCCTCGAGCGCCTCGACCACATCCTCGTCCAGATTCAGGGTGACGCGACGCTTCTTGACAACACCTCATACCCGGTCACTCGCGTGGTTCGTCGTCAGCAGAAAGCCTTCGCTCCGCCCGGAACCGGGCGTTGACCTCGTCGAGGTGGAACTCATCGGGGTCGATGGCACCGCCCGCCCACCCGAGCATCTCGGCGTGCTGCTCGTGGTCGGGGGCGGCCAGCACTTCGAGCAGCTCGGCGTAGCCCCACACCCCGCCGCAGTCCTCCGGCGGGCAGGCGCGGCGGCCCGTGATCGCTACGGGATACGTGGCGCCGGGGATGGCGGCAAGCACCTTCTCCACCACGATGTCGTGCTGCCAGTCGTCACCGAAGTCGTAGTCGTAGCGGAAGCGGGTGCCCAACGGAGCTACCCGCGCCAACCTGGCCCTCCACTCGTCATTGGGCGGTCCGTCCCAACCGTCGCCATCGTCACTGCCGTAGCGCATGCCCCCGATCACGAACTCGTGGAGGTGACCGCCGTACCAGCCCATCGCCACCTGGATGACGTGATGGAACTCACCCAGGGTCGTGCTGCTCAGCACCTGCAGCCGGCGCCAAACCGGGGGACGAAGGCCACGAAGCGTGACCTTGAGCTGGTGGACGGACCGACCTTCTTTGCTCGCACCACTCATGGCCCGACACTACCCACGACCGTCGCCCACCGCAGGCGCCCAATTGACAGAGGCTCCCCGCTCGCCGTCATGGCTCCTCCTCGAAGTCGTCATCGACGGTCGTACTCCTCCTCGACAGCGGCCAGAGTGACATCCGCGTCGGCGATGTCCTTCCCCATGGCCGCGCCGATCATGTCGAGAAGGGCGCGGTGCCGGGCCTAAAAGTAATGGCCGGCAATCCGCGATGCGATCACGTCGGGTGCCGCCTGCGCCCGCTCGGCCAGCGTGCGCACAAAGGCACTGGGTGCCTTCGCCCTGATCACATGCCGGTTGGTCGTGGCCGAAAGCGCAGTCTTGTTGACGATGCTCTCCCGGCGGAGATCGTCGATGCCGTTGGCGTTGCACCAGCCTTTGGGAAAACATGATGGATATCAACAGCCAGGTCGTAGTGATTGGCGAGCGTGATGTCCTGGTCGAAGTACCAGTCCTTGCAACCCTTCGCCATCAGCAGGGCGTAGATGCCCTTGTAGGCAGCCGAGGTACGGGTGAGGAGGCGGCCGGGGTCGAACGACGCCTCGTACACCGTGATCGGCTCCTCTGCGCTGCCGCCGATCCATGTCGGGACCGCCCGTCTCGAGCAGCATCACCACGCCGACGGGGTAGCCGAGGCATACGCTGGCCAGAAGGCCGGCGATATGGTCGGTGTCCCATTTCCAGTCCCGCTGGAAGTTCGGAAGGGGATCCTCCCACTACCAAACTGCTTCAGCAGGTCCTCGAGCTTGATGTCCGGGCTGTCGAACGGCATACCGCCTACCCCTTCCCTGACTCAGTGAGCGGAGGGAGTGGGATTTGAACCCACGGGACTCTCGTCCAAGGCTTTTCAAGAGCCTCGCATTCGGCCGCTCTGCCATCCCTCCCGGTGGTGTCGACGCTAGCGCTCAACGGATCTGATGGACGCGGCCCGTAGACCCCCACGCTGAATCCGCGGTCCACACCTCAACGCTAGCGGACCACCTGGTCGCGCAGGTGGGTGATCCACTCGTCGGCCGCCTGCCACGCCTCGGCGTCGCATGGCCGGTCCGTGCTCGCCAGCGGCAGAGCCTCGTCGACTCAGCCCTCGTCGACTCTGCCCTCGTCGGCCAGCATACGGACGCAATCGGCCAGCCGGGCACTCACCGCCCCGGCATGACCCGGATCGGTGGCTTGCCCAAGGAGATCCTCGGCTTCGCCCGCCACGACGGACGCCTCGGCGAAGCCGTACGTGCCGAGGATGCCACGCAGCTTGTGAGCCTCGCTCAAGGCCTCCTCACGGACGGCCGGTTCGAGGGTGCCGCCGGCCAGCTGGTCCAGCGCAGTCCCGACGACGGCGAAGCGTTCCAGAGTGATCGACCGGTTGCGCCGCCACAGGTTCTGGACCATCTGGCGGGTGGCTTCCTCGTTCATCCTCCCCAGCCCATCACGCGGTCGAGTTCGACGGCGAGCGTCATCGGGTCGAACGGCTTGGAAAGGACGCCGGCGACGTGCATCCGGGCGAACCGCTCCCGATCGGCGGCCTGCGCCTTCGCAGTGAGGAAGACAACGGGGATGCCGGCGGTCACCGGGTGCTCCCGGAGCCTGACCAGCGTCGATGGCCCGTCCATCCCCGGCATCATGACATCGAGCAGGATCACGTCGGGCGCCTGCTCCTGGGCGGCCTGCAAGCCCTCCTGGCCTGAGCCAGCCGTAACCACCTTGTAGCCGCCGAGCTGCTCCAGGGCAAGGACCGCCACGTCGCGAATGTCGGGATCGTCGTCGATCATGAGCACGCGTCGCTCCGGGCGCCGGCCCCCGTGCCGCGCCACGAGGTCCTGCTCGGGCGGGGCCCCGCTGTCCTCCCGGGGCTCGGCGGTGTCGCGCGGGATGGTGATGGTGAACGTGCTGCCCCGGCCGGGCGCGCTCTGCACCGCCACCGTCCCCCCGTGCTGGTCGACGATGCTCCGGACGATGGCCAGGCCCAGCCCGGTCCCGGCCCTCTCACGAGCATCGGACGTATCGACCTGCTGAAAGCGGTCGAAGATGCGCTCCTGCATGCTGGGCGGGATGCCCCTGCCGCGGTCGACGACCACCACCTGCAGTGCGTCGCCGTCGACCGAAGCGTCGAGGTCGACATCCTGTCCCGGTTCGGAGAACTTGACCGCGTTCGACAGCAGGTTGGCGACGGCCTGCACCATCCGGTCGGCGTCAACCCAGACCAGCCCGCCCACCTCCGACCGCCGAAGCTCGACGCCACGACGTTCGGCGCTCCCGGCCACGGCGGCGACCGCGTCGTCCAGCAGCCGGGCAACGGTGACGAACGAGCGCTTCAGCTCGATCTCTCCCGACTCGATCCTCTCCAGATCAAGGATGTCGTTGACCAACCGTACGAGCCGGTCGGTGTTGGACACTGCGATGTCGGCCATCCGCTGGGCCTGGGCGGACAGCGCGCCCAGCTCGCCCCCGGCGAGAAGGCCCAGCGACCCCCGGATCGAGGTCAGCGGAGTGCGCAGCTCGTGGCTGACCACCGAAACGAACTCGTCCTTCATGCGCTCCACCGCCCGCCGCTCGGTGATGTCGGTGAAGCTCATCACCGCGCCGCTCACCGCGCCGCGCTCGACAATGGGGGCGGAGGCGTACTCGACCGGGAACTCGGTGCCGTCGGCCCGGAAGAACACCTCGTTGCCCACCTCGACGCGCTCAGCGAAGCGCAGCGTGCGGAACGACGGGCAGTCTTCCCACGGGTACGGCGTGCCGTCCGGGCGACGGTTGTGGAACCTCGCGTGCGGGTCGATACCGGTGATGTCGTCGTCGGCGCCCAGGCCGAACATCCGGCGGGCCGCTGGGTTGGCCAGCACCAGGAGGCCCTCGGGGTCGAGCCCGCAGATCCCTTCGGCGGTCGCTTCCAGGATCAGCTCGAGCCGCCGGCGCATGGCCTCGAGGCGGCCCTCCGTCGCCCGCTGGGCGGCGACGGCCTCGGCTAGATCGGTCTGGTTCAGCTCCGACTCCGCCCACCGGGCGAGGTCCCAGAGCGCGTCGACTTCGTCTCGCGGGAACAGCCTCGGGTGATCGTCCAGCACGCAGAGGGTGCCCACCCGGTGCCCGCCGCCACCGTGGAGCGGGATGCCGAGATAGGCCCGGATGAAGGGGGATCCTGTCACCAGCGGATTGGCCACAAAGCGCGGATCGGCCCGCGTATCGGTCACGACGAACGCGTCGTCGGCGTGGATGGCGTAGGCGCAGAACGACGCGCTCCGTTCGGTCTCCCGCATGCCGACGCCCTGGCACGACTTGAACCACTGCCGTTCGATGTCGACCAGGGTCACCAGCGCCATGGGCACCCGGAGCGCCCGTTGAGCGGTCCGGGTGATGCGGTCGAACCGCTCCTCTGGAGGGGTATCGAGCAGGGCGAGGGCGTACAGCGCGACCAGGCGGAGCTGTTCGTCGGGCGGCAACGGCGCCCCGAGACGGGGCGGCGGCGGGTCGGCGGTCATGGGGACGCAGCGGCCGAGGGCCTGGCCTGACCGCCGAAACCTGTCACTGGTCCACGCTCCCTTTCGGGAGTGCGTCCCAGCGAGTGCTTGTCGGACCGGCCTCCCGGGCCTGTCATGTGCCCACCTGGCCGCGCAGGTTGGCGATCCACTCGTCGGCCGCCTTCCACGCCGCCTCGGCATCGCGGCGCATGGCCGGCCCGTGCTCGCCCGCGGCGGGGTAGGAGCCTAAGAACTTCACGTTGGCCAACTGGACCCGCAGGTCGCGGAGGCAGTCGGCGACGACCTCGTCGTCGATGTGGCCTTCGAGATCGATGATGAAGCAGTAGTCGCCCAGGCTGTGCTTGGTCGGGCGGGACTCCAGCTTGGTGAGGTTGATGTTGCGGGCCGTGAACTGGCCGAGGATGGCGTGGAGGCTGCCCGGCCGGTCGTCGCGCTGGAAGCAGACGATGCTCGTCTTGTCGTGCCCAGACGGCGCCGGGATGCCGGCCCGCGACACCAGTACAAAGCGGGTCTGGTTGGCGCCGGGCGTGTCCTCGATGTCGGCGACGAGCACGTCGAGGCCGTAGAGCTTGGCCGCTAACGCGGCGCCGACCGCGGCGGTCCCGGGCGGCCGGTTCTCGGCTACCTCGCGCACCGCTCCGGCGGTGGAGTTCCATGCGACGATCTCGGCCTCGGGCAGCGAGTCGGCGAAGAACCGCCGGCACTGGGCCATGGCGTCGGGGAAAGAGACCACCCGACGGACATCGGCCAGGGTCATCCCCGGGGGCACCAAGAGGTTCTGGTGGACGGTGAGGACGACCTCGCGCTGGATGAGGAGCTCATGGGAGAACACCAGCCGGTCGAGGACCAACAGGACACTGCCCTCGATGGAGTTCTCCAGGGCGACGAAGCCCAGGTCGACATCGCCGGCCGCGGTGGCGGCGAGCACCTCGGGCATCGATGTCATGGCCACCAGGTCGGCGCCGGCGAGGTCCGATTCGGCGAGCAGCGCCTCCTCGGTGAAGGTGCCCGGAGGGCCCAGGTACGCGACGCTCACTTGGCCCCGGGGGGCACGGAGGACGGAGGGGTCATGGGCGGAGGATACTTACGGGCGTGGACGAGCCCGCAGTCCGACGACTGCTCGACGACGTACGTTCTGGCGCCCTCTCGGCCGACGACGCCGTCGCCCGGCTGCGCCGGCTCCCCTACGCCGACCTCGGGTTCGCCAAGGTCGACCACCACCGGGCGCTGCGCCAGGGGCTGCCCGAGGCCGTCTACGCACCCAGTAAGTCGGCGGAGCAGTGCGCGGCCATCGTCGCCGAGCTACTGGCCGAGGAGGACGGGGGCCCAATCCTGCTCACCCGGGCCAACGAGGCGCAGGCGGCCGCCGCCCTCGAATACAACGCCGGCGGCATCCGCTCCGGTTCCACGATCGCCTGGCGCAGCCGCCTCCCCCGTCCCGGCCGGGTCGTGATCCTGACCGCAGGCACCTCCGACCTGCCGGTCGCCGAGGAGTGCGCCGCCACCCTCACCGCCCACGGCCTCGTGCCGGTGCTCGACGCCGACGTGGGCGTGGCCGGCGTCCACCGCCTGCTGGCCACCGTCGACGAGCTGGCCGGCGCGGATGCGATCGTCGTGATTGCCGGCATGGAGGGCGCCCTGGCCAGCCTGGTCGGCGGGATCACGCCGGCGCCGGTCGTGGCCGTGCCCACCAGCACCGGCTACGGCTCGGCGTTCGAGGGCATCACCGCGCTGCTGGCCATGATGTCGTCGTGCGCTGCCGGCCTCACCACCGTGGGCATCGACAACGGCTTCGGAGCCGCCTGCGCCGTGCTCCGCATGCTTCCGGCGTGACGGCGACTTCATGACCACGTCGGCGTGGTTCCACTGCTTCGCCGGCATCGCCGGCGACATGGCCCTCGGCAGCCTGATCGATGCCGGCGCCGACATAGCCGAGGTGCGGGCCCTGCTCGACCGCCTGCCCATGGCCGGCTGGTCGATGGAGGTGTCGCCCGTCATGCGGGGCGGGATCGGGGCCACCAAGGTCGACGTGGTGGTGGCCGAGACCGCGGTCGTCCGCACCTACGCCCACATCACCGGGCTCATCGACGAGGCCCGCCTGCCCGAGCGGGTGGCCAGCCGGGCCCAGGCCACCTTCGCCGCCCTGGCCGAAGCCGAAGGTCTCCTCCACCGCCGGCCGCCAGCCCAGGTCCATTTCCACGAGGTCGGCGGGGTCGACGCGGTCATCGACGTGGTCGGCACGTGCGCCGCCCTCGAGGTGCTCGGCGTCGACACCGTGTGGGCCAGCCCCGTCGCCAACGGCCTCGGCATGGTCCGGTCGGCCCACGGGATGCTCCCGGTGCCGGCGCCAGCGGTGATCGAGCTGCTCCGAGGCGCGCCGACCTACGGGCTCGACATCCCTTACGAGCTGACCACCCCCACAGGGGCGGCGCTGCTGGCGGCGACAGTGACCGGCTGGGGCCCCCTGCCGGCGATGCAGGTGGCTGCGTCGGGCTTCGGCGCCGGCACCCGGGACCTCGACGGCCTGCCCAACCTGGTGCAGGTCGTGCTCGGCGAGTCGTCGGTGGAAACGTCGGCCCGTCCCGAGCCGGGCCAGCCGGTGACGTTGCTGGAGGTCAACGTCGACGACGCCACCGGCGAGACGCTGGCGCATGCCGTCGCCGCCCTGCTCGAGGCCGGCGCCCACGACGCCTGGATCACCCCGATTGTCATGAAGAAGGGCCGGCCGGCGCACACGGTGAGCGTCCTGGGCGACCCCGCGCTGGCCGATGTCCTGGCCTCGGTCCTGGTGGCCGAGACCGGCTCGCTGGGCCTGCGGGGCGAGACGCTGCAGCGCTGGCCGGCGGCCCGGATCAGCGGACAGGTCGATGTCAACGGTGTGGCGGTGCGGGTCAAGGTCGGCGCCGGCCGGGTCAAGGTCGAGCACGACGACGCAGCCCGCGCCGCCCGCCGCACCGGCCTCCCGCTCCGGGAGGTCGTCTCCCGGGCCGAGGAGGCGTGGCGCCGGCGCTCGCCCGGCGACGAGGGTGACTCGGCCTGACAGGCGAAAGCAGTCCGACCGTAGGGCCGCAGATCTAGAGTGCCGCCATGAGATTTCTGGCAACCAATTGCAATGCACGAAGGCTCACAGCGCTCGCCGTCGGCGCGCTCACGCTGAGCGGTTGCGGCGGCAGTTCAACCCCGCCGGCGGCAGGTGGTCAGCAGACCACAACCGTCGTCAACTCAGCTCCTCCTCCGACGGCCGCGGGAGTGACGACAACCTCGCCCATCCTGACATCCACGACAGCTGCGACTCGCAGCCCGGTCCCAACCACGGCGTTACCTTCTGTAGCCGATGCCAAGATCGGCCGGTCTCTTATTGCGGAGGCGACAGCGACCTACGACGTGGACCCCACAACGATCGACGGCGTGCAGTATGCGAACGCCCTGACTATCTTTTCCAGGACCACCCCGGCAAAGGTGGAGATCAATGCTGGTCGGAG
>JANMRJ010000956.1:0-1177 GCA_031370985.1 Acidimicrobiales bacterium | reverse complement strand
CATGAGTCCCTCGCCGGTCTGGGTGGCCTGGCCCGTCAGGTAGCCATCGAGCACGAGGCTGGTCGATCCGGCGGCCGCGGCCGCCGCGGCAATCGCCTCGGTCAGGTCGTCGAGCTCCGTGAGCGGCTCGCCATCCTCGTCTAGGACCGTGACGGACAGGCCGGACCCACCGGATGAACCGGACCTACCCGCCGGCAGGGGAGGAACGGCCGGGTCGTCGAGACCGACCCGGACAAGCACCCGCAGCCCCTCCCAGGCGGGCTCGATGAGCGGGTCGTTGACCTTGCGGATGCTGCCGCCACCGAACCGCTGCGGGCGCCAGGTGCTGAGATCGGCCGCGATCGTGGACAGTGCCATCGCCCCGAAGCCTACACCGGCGGGACGACCGGGTGACCTTCGAGTGCATCGGCGTCGTCCGAGAGCTCGGTCACCCCACCTGGATGTGACGACCCGGGCGGCTACCCGCGAGCCGGGCCGAACGTCTTGGCCATCAGTACCAGGCCTCCGAGGGGCCCTTGAACTCCTGGATCGTGTTGCCGCCGTCGACGACGATCCCCTGGCCGGTCACGTAGCTTGCGCCAGGCGACGCGAGGAACGCGATCACCTGGGCGACCTCCGCGGGTGTGCCGGACCGTCCGAGCGGCGTGTGCCGACCCCCGATGGCTTCCTCGGGCAGCTGCGACGCCGTGGCGATCCAGCCGGGCAGCACCGCGTTGACCGTGACGCCTTGCTGGCCGACTTCGATCGCGAGGCCGCGCATCAGGCCGATGATTCCCGCCTTGGCCGCCCCGTACACGGCGGCGCCGGGGTTGCTCACCAGCGGGCCGGTGACCGACGAGACGAAGACAACTCGGCCGTGGCCGCTGGCGATGAGGGCAGGCAGGGCGGCTCTGGTGACCGAGAACGCCGTCCGGAGGTTGCGGCCGATGCCCTGGTCCCACTCGGCGTCGTTTATCTCGAGCACGCTGTGAGACGCCTCGTCCATGCCCACGGCGATCATGCCGGCATTGTTGACGAGGATGTCGAGATGGTGGCCGTGGGCCGCCAACGTCTCCTCGATGAGTCTGGCCGGGACGCCGTCCGTCATCAGGTCCCCGACGTGGCCGCTGGCCAGGATGCCCTCGGCCGCCAGCTCCGCGACGCGCTCGTGGATCCGCTCGGTGGTCGAGGCGATCGC
>JANMRJ010000909.1:0-6926 GCA_031370985.1 Acidimicrobiales bacterium | reverse complement strand
CGGTGTCGCCGACCGGCTCGGGGTCACGCCGGCCGAGCGGGAGCACTGGAGCGATGTCGCCGAGAGCATCATCGTTCTCTTCGACACCGAGACATCGCTCTTCGAGCAGTTCGAGGGGTTCTTCGCCCTGGAGAACGTCCGGGCCGTCGACCTGGCGCCCCGCCCCTTCACCGGGGAGCTGGTCGTCGGCGTCGACCGCCTGCGCCGCACCCAAATCGTGAAGCAGGCTGATGTGCTCATGCTCGGGGTCCTGCTGCCCGAGGAGATCGGCATCGAGGTGCAGGCCGCCGACTACGCCTACTACGAGCCGCGCACGGCGCACGGCAGCTCCCTGTCGCCGGCGATGCACGCGCTGGTGGCGGCCCGGGTGGGCGACCTCGATGACGCGCTGGCGTACTTTCACCTAGCCGGCGGCGTCGACCTCGACAACCGCATGGGCAACGCGGCCGACGGGGTCCACATCGCCACCATGGGCGGGCTGTGGCAGGCGGCGGTGTTCGGTTTCGGCGGGGTGCGGGCCGATGGTGACGCGGTCCGCATCGACCCGAGGGTCCCGCCGGCGTGGACCGGCCTCACGTTCCCCATCTGCTGGCGGGGCACCACGATCACGGTGTCGATCAGTACGGTGTCGATCAGTACGGTGTCGATCGGCGCCGGTTCGATGGAGCTCGACCTCGACGGCCCCGCCCTCGTCGCGGTCGGCGCCGGCCCTGCCACCCCGCTGAAGGCCGGCCGCGTGCTCGCTCACCGGCAGGGCGACGGTTGGGCATTGGATGGCCCGGCGTGATGGGATTGGCCCGATGACCGCCACATTGGGAGACCTCGACGCGGTCATCTTCGACATGGACGGTGTGGTCACCGAGACGGCCACCGTGCACGCGTCGGCGTGGAAGCGGCTGTTCGATGCGTTCCTGGCGGCGCGGGCGGCCGAGGCCGGCGAGGAGACCGTGCCCTTCGACGGCAACGCCGACTACGAGCGTTACGTGGACGGGAAGAACCGCTACGACGGTGTGCGCAGCTTCCTGGCGTCTCGCGGGATCACCCTCCCCGACGGCAGCCCGTCCGATCCGCCCGGCGCCGGCACCGTGTGCGCCATGGGCAATGACAAGGACACCTACTTCCTGGCCGATGTCCGCGAGAACGGCGTCCGACCCTACGAATCGACCATCCGGCTGATCCGCGACCTCCGGGCCAAGGGCGTCAAGATCGGCCTGGTCAGCGCCAGCCGCAATGCCGAGGAGGTCCTGAGCGCCGCCGGCGCCCTCGACCTGTTCGACGAGCGCGTCGATGGCGTCGTCGCCGCCGAACTCAACCTGCCGGGCAAGCCCGACCCGGCGACGTTCCTGGAAGCGGCCCGGCGTCTCGGCGTCGAGGTGTCGCGCGCCGCCGTGGTGGAGGACGCCTTGTCGGGGGTGGCCGCCGGCCGGGCCGGGAATTTCGCGCTGGTCGTCGGGGTTGCCCGTGCGGGCCAGTCCGCAGCCCTCATCTCCGCCGGCGCCGACATCGCCGTCGCCGACATGGCCGAGTTCGAGGCCCACGAGCGGTAGCCCAGGCGCCGGCAGCCAAGTCGTAAGTCGCCCCGTCCCCCGCCAGTAGGCGACAATCCCATCGCATGCCCCGCCACGTAGACAGGTGAGGCGAGAGAGAATGAGACCACGATGACCTCCACAACCACCGATTTCCTCGCCGCCCAGCGGACCGAGCTCCTGGCCCGCCGGGAGTCGTACCTGGCCGATGTGGCCCGGTCGACGGCGACCGCGCTCGAGCTGACCGAGGACGGCGCCAACCAGGACATGGCCGACGAGGACGGCTTCGGCGAGGGCGACACCCTCAACGTCGAGCGCGACCGGCTGCTCGTGGTGGCCAGCGAGGCCCAGGCCCGGGTGGCCGAGATCGACGCCGCCCTGGGCCGGGTCGAGGCCGGCAGCTACGGCCTCTGTGAGGCATGCGGCAAGCCCATCCCGCACGCACGGCTCGAAGTTGTCCCCGAGGCCACCCTGTGCGTGAGCTGCAAGACGGGCGCTTCTCTGCGTCGGAAGTAGTCGCCGGCGCGGCGGTAGCGGCCCGGCCGGCCGATCGGGTGGCAGTATGGAGGATGCCTCGCAGGTTCTTCGGTGCTGTCGTCGCGCTCCTGGCGTCGGTGCCTATGTTCGGGGCGGTCCCGGCCCACGCCGATCCGGGGCCGGTGCTCGTCATCGAGGGGAAGGGCTTCGGGCACGGCGTCGGGATGCCCCAGGACGGCGCCTACGCGATGGCCGCCGCCGGCTCGTCGGCCACGGCGATCCTCAGCCACTTCTACCCGGGGACGGTCGTTGCCCGCCGCGCCGCCACGGTGCGGGTCGGCGTCCTGGACGCCCCGGGCGCTGTCGTCATCGTCCTCCCTGGCGGGGGCGAGGTGCGTGACGCTCCCTCGGGCGCCCAGTCTGCCGGTTTCCCGGTCACGGTGAGCCCAGGTGGCAGTGTCGCCCTGGCCTTCGACGGCGGGAAGTACAAGGCCACGCCGCTGGCCGGCGCCACCATCAACCGCGCCGCCCCGGTGGTGACCACCCCACCGGGCACCGCGGCACCTGGGACCACCGTGGCGACGACGACGACCACCACCACCACCACCACCACCACCGGCCTGCTCGACCCCCTGCTCCAGTCGTTGATCCCCACCACCGTGCCGCCCGCCGTCCCGCGACCGGCCGGCGGCGGGACGGCCGGGGCCGTGCCTGCCAGCCAGAAGGACGCCGTCTCGGGGCGGGCCCTGTGGGCCGTCCCCAACGCCGGCGCCGTCGTCCACCTGCCCGGGCCGGGTCGCAGCTACCGGGGCACAGTGGTGGCCGCCGCCGGCGGTGCGGGGCTCCAGGTGACCAACGAAGTCGACGTGGAAGTGTACCTGCGCGGCCTCGGTGAGGTGCCGGCGAGCTGGCCGGCCGCCGCCCTCCAGGCCCAGGCCATCGCCGCCCGGACGTTCGCCATCCGGGCTGCGGCCGCCGGCCAGACGCTGTGCGACGACCAGCAGTGCCAGGTCTACATCGGCGCCGGCAACGAGCAGCCGTCGACCACCGCCGCGGCGAATGCCACGAAAGGCCAGGTGCTGACCTACAACGGCGCGCTTGCCGAGACCGTGTACTCGGCCAGTGCCGGCGGGGTCTCGGCCACGGCCGAGGAGGGCTTCGGTCCGGGCAGTCCCGACCTGCCCTACCTGAAGCCCGTCACCTACACCGTCGCCGACCCGCAGCTCTGGGCCATGACCATCGGGTTGCAACAGGCCGGCGCCCGCTTCGGCTACCGCGGCGAGGTGACTGCGGTGGCGGTGTCGCGCACCGGCCCGTCGGGACGTCCGCTCGAGATCATCTTCGAAGGCGCCAAAGGGCCGATGACCATCGACGCCCACCGCTTCTGGGCCGAGCTGAGCCTCCGATCGACCCTGTTCACGCTACGTACCGAGGCGAACCAGCCCGTCATCGACGGAGAACCCTTCGCCACCCGGGTGGCCGACGCCGAGCCGTTGTTGCCGGGCGAGTTCCCGCGACCGCCGGTCGCCCTGGCCGCGCCGGCCCTCGCGGCCGAGTCACTGGGGCGGGCGCCGTGGGTTGGTCTCGCCGTGCTGCTGCTGGCGACGTGGGCCACCGCCGCCGACCGGGTGACCCGCCGGCGTGCTGCTGCCTCACCTACCGGCGGGGACCCGCTCCCTCGGACTAAGGAATCGCCCGAACCGTCGGCCGGGTGACGGATGTCGATGTGTTCGACGCCACGGTGGACGACGGGAAGGACGGGAAGACGAAGGAGGTCGTCGTCCGCCTGAGCGTTGTCGATGTCTGGGGGTCGTCCGGCTTCGTCGTGGCCGTCGTGGTCACGACCGGCGCGGCGGTCGAGGCCGTCGTCGGCTGGGTGACCGCCACAGTGGTACGGGTGGTGGCGGTCGTCGCCGGCGAGCTCGTCGTGTCGGTCGTGAGCGGGGCGGGCACCAGCCCGGCGATGTCGATGCTGCCCGGCGGCGAGGTGGTCGGAGTGAACGGGACGGTGTTCAGGGGCCCGGTCACGGCGATCTCGTCGGCGGGGGGGCGTTGCTGGGACACGTCGGTCGGCACCACCTTGTCGCGTCCGCGGACCGACAGGAACATGCCCAGCAGGACCAGGCTGGCCAGGGAGATCAGGGCGACAATGGCAATGTTGCCGCCGCGCCCGCCGGACCGGCGCCGGCGTGACCCCCCGGCCCCCTCGGTCTCGGCGTAGACGGCTCGATGCGATCGAGTCCCGGTCGACCGAGCCGCTCCGGCCATGCTGCTCGTGACCAGGACGGCGGCGCCGGCATCGGTGCCGGGGTCGTCGGCCCAGATCGACGCTGGTAGCTCGCCGCCGGCCGGCGGCGCTGGCGGCGCCGACAACCCGGCTCCGCCGCCCAGACCGCCGAGCGGGTCGGACGGGTTGACGGCGGGGGCGTCGGGGTCATCGACGCCGGCCGGGTGAGCTGAGGCGGGCACGCCGGCGGAAGTCCCAGCGTCGACCGGCTCCCACCAGTCGCCGAGGTCGGGAAGCGAGCTGACATCCGAACCGGCCGGCGGGTCGGGGATCTGGAGGAAGTCGAGCTCGGCGTCGAGGTCGGCGGCGACCTCGGGGAGGGAAAGCTCGGGCGCGCCATCGCTGCGGGTGCGGCCCGCAGCCGCGGAACTGTCCACGGCGGGCCCGTCCCACGCCGGCAACTCAGGCCAGACGAGCGGCTCGTCGAAGCCCATCGACGGTCCTGAAGGCGGCGACGGTTCGACGGGTGCCTGAGGCGCCCACGACGACGTGTGTTCTTGTCCCTGCGTCTCCTCGTCGGCCATCGGCCTCCTTTTCGCCGGGGCTTCGCGCCCATCGTAGTTGCTGACCCCTGGCGCGCACCGCCACGGCGCCAGCCCCGCCTACGATCGGGAGGTGCGGTTCGTGGTGGCGGTACCCGGCGGTCTCGAGTGAGGCGGCCGCGCACTGTCGCGGTAGCGGTCGTCGTGGCCCTTGTCGCCGGCGCGGCCGGCGCCGGCTGGTTCCTCCTGCGTGACTCGGAGCCGGCGCTGCCCCGGCGGGAGGTGACCGCCTACCTGTCGGCCTGGGAGCGCTTCGACATCGCCGGCATGCGGGCGCTGACGCGGGCCGGGGACCTTGACGCCGCGGTGACCAGCATGCACGACGACCTCCAGGTCACGGAGGCCCGCTTCGCAGCCGGCCTGGTCCGCCGCCAAGGCGACCTCGTGACCGCCGACTTCACGGCCGAGGTGACGCTGGCCGGTCTCGGCGTTTGGACCTACTCGGGCACCCTGCAGCTGGCCCGGACGGCCAAGACGTGGCTCGTGCAGTGGTCGCCGGCCGCCCTTCACCCCGACCTGGGGCCGGGCCAGATGTTCGACCGCACCCGCACCTGGCCGGCCCGCGCCCCGATTCTGGGAGCCGACGGGTCGGCGCTCGTCGCCGTCGGCGACGTGGTGGTCGTCGGCCTGGAGCCGGACCGCATCACCGACCGGCCACTGGTCGACGCGGTGCTGAAGCAGCGCCTCAACGTGGAGCCGGCGACGACCACGGCCGCGCTCGGCGCGCCGGGCGTGAAGCCCGACCACTTCGTGCCCATCGCCCGCGTGCGCGCCGACCAGTTCACCTCCCTCCGCCCGGTCCTCGAACCGGTGCCCGGCATCTTCTTCCAGCGCACGAGCGGCCGGCTGGCAGTATCGGAGAACTTCGCCCTCCACGTCCTCGGCCGGTTCGACGAGGTCACTGCCGAGCGGCTGACCGAGCTCAGCGACCCCTACCTGGCGGGTGATGCCGTCGGGCTCTCGGGCCTGGAAGCCAACTTCGAGCGGCAACTCGCCGGCGCCCCGTCTGGTGAGGTGCGGACGGTCGACGCCGCCGGTAAGACCGTGCGTAGCCTGTTCCAGTTCCCCGGCACGCCACCGCAGGCGGTGCGCACGACCCTCGACCGCAAGACCCAAGAGGCGGCCGAGGCCGCGCTGGCCGGCGTGACGCAGGCGGCGGCGATCGTCGCCGTCGATGCCGCCACCGGCGACGTGCGGGCGGTGGTCAGCCGGCCGCTGAACCAGCCGTTCAACCGGGCACTTGCCGGGCAGTACCCGCCGGCGTCGACGTTCAAGGTGGTGACGACCGCCGCGCTCCTGGCCGGCGGCACCAAACCGGAGACGCCGGTGGCGTGCCCGCCCGAGGCCACCGTCGGCGGGCAGACCTTCCGGAACTTCGAGGGTGGGTCGCTGGGCGGCACGACGTTCCGCGCCGCGTTCGCCCAGTCCTGCAATACGTCGTTCGTGGCCCTTTCGGCCAACCTGGCCGACGCCGCCCTGTCGGCCGCAGCCACGTCGTTCGGCTTTGGGGCGAAGTACGACCTCGGCCTCCCCACTGCCGGCGCCGTGTTCCCGGCGCCCAAGGACGCGGCGGAGAAGGCGTCGGAGGCCATAGGGCAGGGCCGGGTGGAGGCCAGCCCGGTCCACATGGCGACGGTCGCCGCCGCGGTCGCGTCCGGTAGTTGGCGGGCGCCCCGGCTACTGACCGACTCACCGGCGGGCCCGCCCCTCGCCATCGACCCACAGGTGGCGGCCACGTTGAAGGATCTAACCGCCGAAGTGGTGCGCACTGGCACCGGGGCGCGCGCCGCCGTCGCCGGCCAACAGGTGGCGGGCAAGACGGGCACGGCAGAGATCGGCGGCACCGACCCGAACAAGACCCACGCCTGGTTCATCGGGTACCGCGGATCGCTGGCCTTCTCCGTGCTGGTCGAGGGGGGCGGCGTGGGCGGCCAGGTGGCGGCGCCGCTGGCGGCCAAGTTCGCCGGCGCGGCGCCGCCGTAAGCTTCGCCGGTGCTCCCCGCGATCGTGCCGCCCGACAAGGAAGGCGTCCTGCCCAGCCAGTACCTGGCCGCGGCAATCGACGCGGGGGTGATCTCCGCCGGCCGCTTCACC
>JANMRJ010000894.1:0-1675 GCA_031370985.1 Acidimicrobiales bacterium | reverse complement strand
CTCCTCAATGTGGGCGGCCAGGTCGACGTTGTCGATGTCCTCCCGGGAGAGGATGTCTGAGATGGTGAACCTGGGCCGGAGGCGCAAGGCGGTGGAGACCTCGCCGAACTGGAGGTCGAGGTCGACGATGCAGGTCCGCTTCCCCGTGTACTGGTGCAGGTAGTAGGCCAGGTTGGTGGCGTAGAAGGTCTTGCCGCACCCGCCGGTGGCGGAGGAGACGGTGAAGACCGTGCCGAGGTTGGTGGCCGGCGCCGGCGCCTGGACGGAGGTGGCGGCGGTGTCCGTAGGGCGATTGCGGCTCTGGGCGACGGCCCGCTCGATGGAGTCGTGGAGGTTCTTGTCGGCGACGGGGAGCTGGAGCAGGTCCATGGCCCCAGTTCGGATGATGTCGCGCAGGCTGGCGTCGGGCCGCTTGGCGAAGGCGAGGACCAAACTGGTTGCCGGGGTCTCGTCGTGGATGGCCTGGAGGGCCGAGAGCCCCGTCTTGGTACTCAGGCTCGGGCCGGCGATCATGACATCGAAAGGCCCGTCGGCATTGACGGCCTCCTCCACCCCGGTCGCCCGTTCGACGGCGGTGACCTCGGGCCGGGGGCGCAGCTCGGCGGCTACGCCCCGGACCTGGTCGGCCAGGCCCTCATCCTTCTCGAGGACGAGAATCTTGGGATTGCGCACGGAAGGTCCTCCTGCTCAGAACTGCTTGAGGGCGTCGGCGATGCTCGAGCCCGGCGTGGCGCCCACAGGTGCGGCGTCCTTGGGCATCAGCGAGAAGTACAGCGACTCGAAGCTGCTCAGGTAGACGAGGCGCTCGGCCTCGGCCGTGCTTACGGCGAGGAGGTACACCAGGCCGGTCCCGCCAGGCTGGCCCTGGGCGGCGGCGAGGTTGGTGCCGTTGACGTTGAGTACCTCGGTGTTCTGCATGATCAGGTGGGCCGCACCCTGGGGGTTCTTTGGGTCGGACCCGGGCTTGATGGCCCCGTAGATGTTGATGCGGTCGCCGGCGCCGGCGAACCCGGCCACGCCAGGGACGTTGGCGAGCTGGACGGCCAGGGCGGTCTTGCCGTCGGGGATCTTGAGGGTGCCGATCCTGGTCTGGGCCTGCTGGAACTGGTCCGAGGTCAGGATCTCGCCCTCGGAGACGCCGAGGGTGACGGTCTTGCCCGCCAGCTGCGAGATGTCGGTCAGGGCGGTGGCGGGTTTGGCTACGGTGGCGATTGCCTTCGTCTTCACCAGGCCGCCGTTGACGGCGCTGGCGCCGGTGGTGCCGGCGGGGATCGGCTTGTCCGCCACCAGGACGGTCACCTTGCCGGCGCCGGCGACCGCGGCGCCGTCGTCACTGTTCCGTACCACGAGGTAGGTAGCCGCGGCGCCGACGATGAAGACGGCAAGGCCGAGGGTCACGATCAGGTTCGAGCGCTTTCCCATGTTGGAGGTCTCCGGTCTGTTCGAGTGATTGGGTTTCGGTCCGACACCCGCGTCGGGGTCGCCCAACAAGGTTTTCGGCGCGCCGGGCGCCCGCCTGTAGGTCAAATTGCCTATTCGTGCGCTAAAGCTCGCCTGGTTCGATGCCGATAGGCGATTTGACCCAGTCCATGACCTTGGAGTGCAGCGTGACCCGACGTCATCACCTTCTGCCGGACACTCAGCGCCGGCGGCGTCTCATCGGCCGAGACCAGTC
>JANMRJ010000856.1:0-2407 GCA_031370985.1 Acidimicrobiales bacterium | reverse complement strand
AGACCCGGGCGTCGATCTGGGAGTACCTCAACGAGCTACGCCGCGCCGAGGATCTCACGATCTTCCTGACCACCCACTACATGGACGAAGCGGAGAACTGCGACCGTATCGCCATCATGGACGGCGGCCGGATAGTCGCCCTGAACACGCCCCAGGCCCTCAAGGCGGCCATCGGCACCGACCGGATCCGGCTGGAGACCGACGACGAAACGGCCGCAGCGGCGGCCATCAAGCGCCAGTTCGGCCTCGATGCGGTGTCGGTCGGTGGTGCTCTCGAGCTCCACGTGCCCGATGGCGAGCGGTTCGTGCCCCGGCTGCTGGCCGATCTCGGCGTGGCCGTCCGGTCGGTGCGCGTCACCCGGCCGACCCTCGACGATGTATTTATGACCTTCACCGGCCGGACCATCCGTGACGCCGAGACCGGTCCCGGCAACGAGATGGCGGCCATGTTCCGCGGACGGAGGTAGCGGGTGACAACGACGGCGCAGCCATCCCTGGAGGTTGCCCCGATCGAGCGGCCGCCCACCGGCCTGGGCGCCGACATCCGAGCCGCCCGGATCGTCTGCCACCGGGAGCTGCTGCGCTGGGTCAAGGACCGCCGGCGCCTGGCCGCCGGCCTCGTGCAGCCCCTGCTGTGGCTGTTCGTACTGGGCACCGGCCTGTCCCGGGTGGTCTCGGTGGGTTCGGAGAACGTCAGCTTCCGCACGTTTCTGTTCCCCGGTGTGCTGGCCACGTCGGTGATGTTCACTGCGGTGTTCTCGGGCGTGTCGGTGGTGTGGGACCGGGAGTTCGGGTTCCTGCGGGAGATGCTGGTGGCGCCCATCCGGCGCACGTCGATCATGGCCGGCAAGTGCCTGGGCGGGGCGATCGTGGCCACTGCCCAGGCGGTGGTCATCCTGGCTCTGGCCGGCCTGGCCGGCGTGCCCTACTCGCCGGTCCTGATGATTGAGCTGCTGGCCGTGCTGTTCCTGGCCTCACTGTCGATCACCGCCTTTGGCCTGCTGCTGGGCGCCCGGGTGGCCAATATCCAGTCGGTTATGCCGGTGATCCAGACGGTCATCACGCCGATGATGTTCCTGTCGGGCGCCCTCTACCCGACGGCGGGGCTGCCGACCTGGCTGGCGTTCGCCACCAAGATCAACCCGGTCACCTACGCGGTGAACCCCATGCGCCACGTGGTCTTCTCCCACCTCGACCTGACCCCGGCCGCGGCCCGGGTGCTCGACCCCAGCCTGACGTGGAACGGCTGGCCCGTCCCTTTCGGCCTCCAACTGGTGATCCTCGCCGGTCTCGGCCTGCTGGTGTTCGCGATAGCGGTCAGGCGTTTCAGCAAGACCGACTGACGGTTACCGTGGCGCGATGAAAGTCGGCATTGATGTCTCCCAGCACCAGCTCGACTGGCCCGAGCTCCGCGACCGGGTGGTGTGGGCCGACCAGGCCGGGTTCGAGTCGGCCTGGGTCTTCGACCATTTCACCGCCCTCTACGGCGACCCGAAGGGGCCGTGCCTGGAAGCCTGGACCCTGCTGGCCGCCCTCGCTGCGGTGACGACGCAGATCCGCCTGGGCGCGCTGGTGACCGGCGTGACCTATCGCCACCCCTCGCTGCTGGCCGCGGAGGTGGTGACCGTCGACCACGTGTCGGGCGGGCGGCTGAACGTCGGTCTGGGTGCGGCATGGCACCAGGAGGAGCACGACCGGCTGGGGATGGACTTCCCGCCGACGGGTGAGCGGATCGAGCGGCTCGAGGAGACCGTGGCGATCATCAAGGCGCTGTGCACGGCGGACGATGTCGACTTCGCCGGCCGCCACTACCAGCTGCGCGGCGCGTTTTACCGGCCCCGGCCAGTCCAGCGCCCATACCCGCCGATCTGGATCGGGGCGACGGGCGAGAAGGTCATGCTGCCCCTCGTCGCTCGCCACGCCGACGTGTGGCACGGGTTCGGGTCGACCGAGTCGCTGGCCCGGAAGTCGGCCATCGTCGACCGGGCTGCGGAGGCGGCGGGGCGCGACCCGGCGGCGATCGGCCGGTCGACCAGCCTGTCGATCTCCGAGCCCTGGGACGAGGTCCGCCGGGTGGCCGAGGGCTTGCGCGACGCGGGTTTCGACCACCTCATCGCCAGCTGGCCGGCCGAGGGCCTGGTCCGGGTGGAGGAGTTCGCAGCCAAGGTCATGCCGGAGCTGGCCTGAACGGGCTGCACCAGATCGACACCCTTCTCGGCGGTTGGGAGCGGGTCACCGCCGGCTGGCTGGTCGAGGGGCCGGCGCCGGTGCTGGTGGAGACGGGCAGCCAGACCTCGGTGCCCGTGGTGCTCGGTGCCCTCGCCGGCCTGGGCATCGGCGCTGGGGACTTGGCCGGCATCGTCGTCACCCACATCCACCTCGACCACGCCGGCGGCGTCGGCGACCA
>JANMRJ010000851.1:0-15900 GCA_031370985.1 Acidimicrobiales bacterium | reverse complement strand
GCACAGCGCCGGCAGGACAGGCCGTCGTCGACACCGTCGACCGCGGCCCCGCACGCCTCGCAGCGGATCAGTTCCCGGCAGCCGGCACACGCCAGCAGCCGGGCGCGGCCCTTGCGGTTGAGCACGCACACCAGACGGGCGCCGGGCTCGGCCTGACGGGCGAGGGCGACGAGCCGAGACGAGTAGAGCCCCGACCCCGGCGGCTCCGGCCGGCGGTCGACCAGGTCGAGCACCGGCCACCCGCTGCGCTCCTCGGTGCGCGAGGGCGTGACGAGCGGTCCGTAGCCGAGCGCCTCGAGCGAGGGCGCGGCGGACGTGAGCATGCACGGCACGCCGGCCCGCCTGGCCCGCTCGACGGCCACCTCGCGGGCGTTCCACGTCGGCGCCCGCTCCTCCTGGTAAGCCTCGTCGCCCTCGTCGACGACGACCACCGCACCGAGCTGGGGGCGGGGCGCCCACGCGCCGGCCCGGGTGCCGACGGCGACGCAGCCGCCGGCGGCGGCCAGTGCCCAGTCGTTGGGCAGTAGCGCCACCCGGTGGCCCTCGTGGCGCATCCGGGCGGCGAGCGCGCTGGCAGCCGCGTGCGACGGGACGAGCACGAGGGCGTCGCCGTGGCCGGCGGCGGCGAGGACGGCGGGCAGGACATCGCCGGCCGGCGGGATGCGCAGCACGGTCACGCCCGATGGGAGCGACCGCGTCGGGGCGGCCGGTGCCGGCGCTCGCGCCGTCGGTGCGGCCAGCGCCGGCGGGACGCGCAGCACGGGCGCGCCCGGCGCCGGTGGAGTTGGGGCCGGGGCGCCGGCCGCGGGCGGCGGGTCGCCCGTAGCAAGGGTGCTCGCCGGCGTTGGTGCGGCCGGCAGCGCCCGGACCGCCCGCAACGGCGAGGCGGTAACCAGGAGCTGGCCAGTCCGCCCGGCCCACCGCCACGCCGCCCACCGGGCCAGCGCCACCACGTCGGCCGGCGGACCCCAGCCGGTGACCTTGGCCAGCGGATTGAGCGCCCGGTCGGTGCTGGCCTCCTCGGTCAGCCCGACCACCCAGCCGCCGATCCGCCGGCCCTGGAGTGAGACGCGGACCATCGTCCCCACCCGGACCTGCGACGCGAGGTCGTCCGGGATGAGGTAGTCGAAAACCTTGTCGAACGGAAGGTCCGGGAGGACCCTCGCGATCAGAGGCCGAGGGCCTGCTTCACGTCCTCCAGGCGCGAAAGCCGTTCCCACGTGAACTCCTTCTCGGAGCGCCCGAAGTGGCCGTAGGCCGCGGTGCGGCGGTAGATGGGCTTGCGCAGGTCAAGGTCGCGAATGATGGCGGCCGGGCGCAGGTCGAAGACCTCGTTGACCATCGTGGCGATCTTGAGCGGGTCGACGTTCTCGGTGCCGAACGTCTCAACCCAGGTCGACACCGGACGAGCCACACCGATGGCGTAGGCCACCTGGATCTCACAGCGGCGGGCCGCCCCCGAAGCGACGATGTGCTTGGCCACCCAGCGGGCTGCATACGCGGCCGAGCGGTCGACCTTGGACGGGTCCTTGCCCGAGAACGCCCCGCCGCCGTGACGGGCCGCGCCACCGTAGGTGTCGACGATGATCTTGCGCCCGGTGAGGCCGGTGTCGGCGTGGGGGCCGCCGAGCTCGAACGCGCCGGTGGGGTTGGCCAGCAGCTGGTAGCGGTCATCGGCGAACTGGGGCGGCAGCAGCGGGTGGATGACGTGCTCGGCCAGGTCGGGCTTCAGCAGGGTCTCAGTGTCGAGGCCGGGCTGGTGCTGGCTGGAAATCAGGACTGTGCGCAGCTTGACCGGCCGGCCGCCCTCGTAGTCGATGGTGACCTGGGTCTTGCCGTCGGGGCGGAGGTAGGGCATGACGCCGGCCTTGCGCACCTCGGCCAGGCGCTGGGCCAGCCGGTGGGCCAGCCAGATCGGCATGGGCATGAGGTCGTCGGTCTCGTCGCAGGCGTAGCCGAACATCATCCCCTGGTCGCCGGCGCCCTGGGCATTGATGGCGTCCTCGCCGCTCTTGCCGGTGCGGACCTCGTACGCCGTGGTCACGCCCTGGCTGATGTCGGGGGACTGCTCGTCGATGGCGGTGATGACGCCGCAGGTGTTCCCGTCGAACCCGTACGACTCGCGGTCGTAGCCGATGTCACAGACCGTCTTGCGCACGATCTTGGGGATGTCGACGTAGGCCGACGTCGTGATCTCGCCGGCGACGACCACCAGGCCGGTGGTCAACAGGCTCTCGCAGGCCACGCGGCCCATCGGGTCCTCGGCCAGGATGGCGTCGAGGATGGCGTCGGAGACCTGGTCGGCCATCTTGTCCGGATGGCCCTCGGTAACCGACTCCGAAGTGAACGTGTACCCGCTGCTCATGTGCCTCCCTGGTGGTGGGCGGATTGCCTGGTGGTAGGCGGATTGCCGGTGTCCGCGCTCAATCCTTGCGCACCAGGAGCCGGGCCACCACATCGAGCACGCCCCGGGCCAGGTCGCGCTTGGTCGTGAGTTCGATGACCGTCCAGCGGCCGGCGCTGTCGAGCAGGGTAGCGGCGTTGGTGTCGTGGCCGAAGCCGGCGCCGCGTGCGGTCACGTCGTTGGCGACGATCAGGTCGAGGTGCTTGCGCCGGAGCTTGTCCGCCGCGCCGGCCGCCACGTCGCCGGTCTCCGCGGCGAAGCCGACGAGCACCTGGCCAGGACGCTTGCGCCGGCCCAGCTCGGCGAGGATATCGGTGGTGGGTTCAAGGACCACTTCGGGCACGCCGTCGGCCTTGTGGAGCTTCTCACCGGCCGGCGCCTTGGGACGGAAGTCGGCGACCGCCGCGGCCATCACCACAACATCGGCGGCGACGGCCCGGCTGAGCACCGCCGCCTCCATCTCCGCCGCAGTCGTGACCCGCACGACCTCGACGCCGGCCGGCGTCGGCCGGTCGGCGGCCGTCACCAGGGTGACGGTGGCGCCCCGGGCCGTGGCCTCCAGTGCCAGCGCCTCGCCCTGCTTGCCGGAGGAGTAATTGCCGACGTAGCGGACGGGGTCGATCGCCTCCCGGGTACCGCCGGCGGTCACCAGCACGGCCCGACCGGCCAGGTCCGGCGGGGTGAGGGCCCGGTCGACGGCGGCCAAGATCTGCTCGATGTCGGCCAGGCGGCCGGCGCCCTCGTCGCCCCCGGCCAGCCGGCCGACGCCCGGCTCGACCACCACGACGCCCCGCCGGCGCAGGGTGGCCACGTTGTCGACCGTGGCCGGGTGAGTCCACATCTCGGTGTGCATGGCCGGGCAGACGACCACTGGCGCACGAGTGGCGAGCAGGGTGGCGGTAAGCAGGTCATCGGCGATGCCGGCGGCGTACTTCGCCAGCAGGGTGGCCGTAGCCGGCGCCACCAGGACCACATCCGCGGCCCGGGCGAGCGCGGTGTGCGGGATGGGGTCGATATCGGCCCACAGCGAGTCGTGCACCGGCTCCGACGCCAGCGCCGACAGCGTCGCCGCGCCGAGGAACCGCGTCGCGTCCGCGGTCATGACCGCGGCCACGTGGGCGCCTGAGTCAACCAGCCGCCGACACACCTCGGCCGCCTTGTAGGCCGAGATGCTCCCGCACACCCCGAGCACGATGTGCCGGCTCACGAGTGAAAGGCTCAGGTGTTGGAGTTCTCGGCTTCTTCGGTACGGACGTAGGTGATCTTGCTGGCCGCGATTTCCTCCAGGGCGATGGAGAGGGGCTTACGCGACACCGACGCAACCTGCGGGGGCACAATGGCGCCCAGGCCCTCACCGAGCTGGCTGAAGTAGGAGTTGATCTGGCGGCCCCGCTTGGCGGCCAGGCTGACCAGGCTGAACTTGGAGTCCACCTTGTCGAGCAGGCTCTCGATAGCCGGGTGGATCATGGTGGCGCGCTCAGACACAGGTCTCCTCGAAACGTCGCATTACTCAGTGGCGGCGGGACTCCAGGATAGCAGTTACCTCCTCGATCGCCCGGCCAAGGTCGTCGTTCACGACCACGTGGTCGGCGAGGGTCCGTCCCACCCGCTCCTCCTCCGCCGCCGCGGCCAGGCGTCGGGCGATGAGCTCCTCGCGGTCGCCACGGCCCCGCAGGCGTTCCTCCTGGGCCTGGCGCGACGGGGCCTCGACGAAGACCACCACCGCCTCGGGGTGCCTGGTCCGCACCTGGCCGGCGCCCTGCACGTCGATCTCCAGCAGGACATCGTCGCCGGCCGGCGGTTCGGGCCACGGCGTGCCGTACCGGTTCCCGAACACCTCGGCCCACTCGAGGAACCCGTCCGCGGCGACGCGGGCGTCGAATGCGGCCCGGTCGACGAACACGTAGGCGTCGGACGGCTCGCCGTCGCGGGCGGGGCGGGTCGTCCACGACCGGCTGAGCCAGAGGTCCCCGAGGCGCCGGCACAGGGCGGATGCGATGGAACCCTTGCCCACACCGGACGGGCCGGCGATGACGAAAATCTGCCCGCTCAGGGGGCGCCGCAGTCCTTCATGGCGGCTCTCCGCCGACTATGAGTCGGTGGGGAACGCCTTGAGCAGCGAATCCCGCTGCTGGGCGCCCAAGCCGCGGACGCGCCGGTTCTCGCTGATGCTGATGTGCTCCATCATCCGGCGGGCGCGGACTTTGCCGACCCCGGGGAGGGACTCCAGGACGGTGACGACCTTCATCTTCCCGACGACCTCGTCACGCTCGGCCTGCTCGAGCAGCTCCTTGAGCGTCGTGGAACCCATCTTGAGCTTCTCTTTCAGCTCCGCCCGTTGGCGGCGGGCGGCAGCGGCCTTGGCGAGCGCGGCCGAGCGCTCGTCGGGCGTGAGCGCAGGCGGCAGCGGCATGGCGCGCACGATAGCGCACGGCCTCGCCAGGCGGCTCAGGGGACGAGTGTGGGCGGACTACACCAGGGACTCCACCAGGGCGGCGGCGGCGGCGGCGGGATCCTTGGCACCGGTCACGGTGCGACCGATCACCAGCAGGTCAGCCCCGAGGCCGACGGCGTGGCTGGGCGTGGCCGGACGGGCCTGGTCGTGGGCGTCATGGGTGGGCATCCGGATCCCGGGCACGACGGCCAACAGGCGAGGAGCGAGCTGCTTGGCCTCGCGGACATCATCGGCGGCGACCACCATCCCGCCACAGCCGGCCTCGACCGCGGCCGCCACCCGATGGCCGAGGATGTGGGCCGGTGCGTCGCCGTCGCTGGTGAGGATGGTGACGGCAAGGGCGACGGGGTGGGGCAGGCCGGCGGCCTCGGCGCCCTCCCAGAGCCCCTCCACGCCGGCCCGCAGCATGGCGGGTCCGGACCGGGCATGGAGGGTCAGGTAGGTCGCCCCCAGGGCGCCGATGACGCGGGCTGCCCGTCGCACCGTCGTGGGGATGTCGTGAAGCTTCAGGTCGAGGAACACGTCGTAGCCAAGGTCGGCCACCGCGCTCACAGCATCGGGCCCCGACGCGCTGAACAGCTCCAGCCCCACCTTGGCGGTTCGGAACCACGGCTGTAGCTCGCGGGCCAGGCGCAATGCCGGCACGAGGTCGTCGAGGTCGAGGGCGAGCACCAGCTGGTCACGTGTCTGCACGGACCCTCCCTACCAGATCGGCGGCGCGCCCGACGCCATGGCGCCGGCACCACCGCTCCAACTCGGACAGCACCCGGGCCGGCGCCCGGGGGTCAGCGAACGTCGCCGTGCCCACCTGGACGGCCGACGCGCCAGCCATGAGCAGCTCGACCGCGTGCTCCCCTGACGCCACCCCACCCACGCCGACGACCGCCGCGCTCGGGAACGCGGCACACACGTCGTGCACGGCCCGCACCGCCACCGGGCGCATCGCCGGCCCCGACAGACCGCCGCCGCCGGCGCCTAGCCGGTAGCGGCCGGTGTCGACGTCGATGGCCATGCCCAGAACCGTATTGACCAGGGTGAGGCCCTCGGCGCCGGCCCCGAGGGCGGCGCCGGCAATCTCGGTGAGGTCGGTGACGTTGGGGCTCAGCTTGGCCCAGCGAGGCCGGCCACAGCCGGCGGTGGCCGCCACGGCCTCGGCGGTCAGGGCCGGCGAGTGGGCGAACATCGACCGGCGGCTCGCCCCGCTGCGGGCAACGCCGTGGACGTTGGGGCAGCTCAGGTTCACCTCGACGGCGACGACTCCCGCCGGCGCGTCGGCCAGCGCCGTGGCCGCCTTCTCGTAGGCCTCGACGGTGAACCCCCAGATGCTGGCCACCACCCGGGCGCCAGTGGCCAGCAGGGCGGGCAGCTCGTCTTCCAGCCACGCCTCGACGCCAGGGTTCTGCAGGCCGACGCTGTTGAGCATGCCGGCGTCGACCTCGGTGACTCGTGGCGCGGGGTTGCCGGCCCACGCCTCAGCCGACACCGACTTCACCACCACCGCCCCGAGCGACGACAGATCCATGTACCGGGCCAGCTCGGCGCCGTGGCCGGCGGTGCCCGAGGCGGTCATGACCGGGTTGGCCAGGCGGACGCTGCCGACCGACGTGGTGAGGTCTACTCCTCCGGACCGGCCTCCCGGGCCGCTCACAAGTCCAGCCGTTGCTGGCCCTCCTCGTGGAACTCCTGCAACGACCGGACCGAGAGACCGTGACGGGCCCAGTCGGCGATGCCGCCGGCGGCGGCCAGTGCGGCGGCCGCGGTCGTGAGGCACGGCACGCCGGCCACGTTGGCGGCCAAGCGGATGTAGGCGCCGTCGGCCCGCGGGCCACGGCCCCGAGGTGTGTTCACCACCAGGTCGATCTCGCCGGCGGTGATGAGGTCGACCGCCGATCGCCCCTCCACCCCGCTTCCGGGGCCGCTCGGGCCCTGGCCGAGCTTGCTTACCACCTCCCCCACTGGCACACCGTTGTCCTGGAGATAGAGGGCTGTCCCCTCGGTGGCGGCCAGGCTGAACCCGAGTTCCACGAACCGCCGAGCCGCCACCAGGCCCCCCGGCTTGTCACGGTCGGCCAGGGATAGGAAGACCGTGCCCCGCTCGGGCAGCCGGTCGCCGGCCGCAGCCTGGCTCTTGGCGAAAGCCAGGCCGAATGTGGCATCGATACCCATCACCTCGCCCGTCGAGCGCATCTCCGGCCCCAGGAGGGTGTCGACATCGGGGAAACGGTTGAAAGGAAGCACGGCCTCCTTGACCGACACATGGGCGCCGGGCGCCGCCGGCTTCAGCACGCCCTCGGCCCGTAGCTCGGCCAGCGTGGACCCGACCATGACCCGGGCCGCCACTTTGGCTAGGGGCACACCCGTGGCCTTGGCCACGAACGGCACTGTACGGCTGGCCCGAGGGTTGGCCTCGATCACGTAGACCTTGCCCGTTTGCACCGCGTACTGCACGTTGAGCAGGCCCTTTACCCCGAGCGCCTCGGCAATTGCCCGGGTATGACGCTCGATGGTGGCGATCACCTCGGCGCTCAGCGTCGGCGGCGGGATCACGCACGCGCTGTCTCCGGAGTGCACGCCGGCCTCCTCGACGTGCTCCATGATCGCCCCGATCAGCACCTCGCCGGTGGCGTCGCGGATCGCGTCGACATCGACCTCGGTGGCGTCCTCGAGGAACCGGTCGATAAGCACCGGGCGGGCACTCGTCAGGTCGGCGCCACTGAGCACACCACCGAGCGCCATCATGTTGCCCATTGCCTGCAATAGCTGGTCATCGTTGTACACGATCTCCATCGCTCGCCCACCCAGCACGTAGGACGGTCGGATCAGTGCCGGGTACCCGATGCTCTCGATGATCTTGAATGCGTCCTCACTACTGTTGAAGACCGTGCCCCCAGGGGGTTGGGGGATTCCCAGGCGGGTGCAAAGTGCACTCCACCGCTCCCGGTCCTCGGCCTCGTCGATGGCCGCCGGCGGCGTGCCCAGCACCAGCTCGGCCGGGAGGCGGCCGGCCAGCTTCAGTGGCGTCTGACCGCCCAACGACACAATCACCCCCACGAGGCGCTCCTTCTCCACGTCGAGCACGTTCATCACGTCCTCGTAGGTGAGGGGCTCGAAGTAGAGGCGGTCGCTCGTGTCGTAGTCGGTGGAGACGGTCTCGGGGTTGCAGTTGATCATCACGGTGTCGAAGCCGGCGTCGCGCAACGCGAAGCTGGCATGGACGCAGCAGTAGTCGAACTCGATGCCCTGACCGATGCGATTGGGACCGGAGCCGAGAATGACGACCGTCTTCCGCTGGCCACCACGGGCCTCGTCCTCGTCCTCATACGTCGAGTAGTGATAAGGCGTGCTGGCGTTGAACTCCGCCCCGCAGGTATCGACGGTCTTGAAGGTGGGCTTCACGCCGGCGACCAGCCGGGCGGCCCGGACATCGTCCTCGGGCACGTTCCACAACCAACCGAGCTGGGCGTCGGCGAAGCCCAGCCGCTTGGCCCGGCGCCAGTCTCGGCGGGTCATCGCCAGGAAGCCGATTGAGGTCAACCTAGCCCGCTCGGCGGTGATGAGGGCGATCTGATCGAGGAACCACGGGTCCACGCCGGTGGCCTGGTGCAGGCGCTCGACGGAGACGCCATACCTGAGGGCGGCCTCCAGTTGGAACGGGCGATCGGGTGTGGCAATGGCCGCTTTGCGCACCAGTCTGTCGACATCCGCCTCGAAGAACTCGTACTCAGACTCGCCCGGGTCGCAGTTCAGCCCCCAGCGGCCGTGCTCCAAGGAACGCAAGCCTTTCTGCAGCGACTCTGGGAACGTGCGCCCGATGGCCATCGCCTCCCCCACGGACTGCATGCGGGTGCCGAGGACGCCGGAGGTGTTCGGGAACTTCTCGAACGCCCACCGCGGCACCTTGGTGACCACATAGTCGATGGTCGGCTCGAAGCTGGCCGGCGTCATGCGGGTGATGTCGTTGGGGATCTCGTCGAGCGTGTAGCCCACCGCGAGGCGGGCGGCGATCTTGGCGATCGGGAACCCGGTGGCCTTCGACGCCAGTGCGCTCGACCGCGAGACCCGCGGGTTCATCTCGATGACCACCATCTCACCGGTGGCCGGATCGACGGCGAACTGGATGTTGGAGCCACCGGTGTCGACGCCGATGCGGCGGATACAGGCGAACGCCGCGTCGCGCATGCGCTGGTACTCGAAGTCGGAAAGCGTCTGGGCCGGCGCCACCGTGATCGAGTCGCCGGTGTGCACGCCCATCGGGTCGAGGTTCTCGATGGAGCACACGACCACGCAGTTGTCCGCGTGGTCGCGCATGACCTCGAGTTCGTACTCCTTCCAGCCGGCGATCGACTTCTCGATCAGGATCTCCGAGATGGGGCTGGCGGCCAGGCCGATCTCGGCCATGCGCAGCAGTTCCTCGGCGTCGGCGGCGATGCCTGTCCCCCGCCCGCCCATGATGAACGACGGCCGGATGATCACCGGGTACCCCACGTCGTCGCCCACCTTGACCGCCTCGTCGAGCTGGTACGCGAAGCCGGAGTTGGGCACGGCCAGGCCGATCTCGGTCATGGCCGCCTTGAACTGCTCACGGTTCTCGGCGGTGTGGATGGCCTCGATCGACGCCCCGATCAGCTCCACGTTGAAGCGTTCGAGCACCCCCCGCTCGGAGAGGGCCACGGCCAGGTTGAGCGCGGTCTGGCCGCCCAGGGTGGGCAGGAGGGCGTCGGGCCGCTCGCGCTCGATGATGGCCGCGACCACGTCGGGGTCGAGGGGCTCGACGTAGGTGCGGTCGGCGAACTCGGGGTCCGTCATGATCGTCGCCGGGTTCGAGTTCACCAGGATGACCCGGTACCCCTCATCCCGCAGGACGCGGCACGCCTGCGTGCCGGAGTAGTCGAACTCCGAGGCCTGGCCGATGACGATCGGCCCTGAGCCGATCAGCAGGATGCTCTTGATGTCGGTGCGCTTCGGCATCAGTCGAGGCCGCCAGGGTCGCCGCCGGCCTTGTGCGAACGCATCAGGTCCTCGAACTCCTTGAAGAGGTAGCGGGCGTCATGCGGGCCAGGGCCGGCTTCGGGGTGGTACTGCACGCTGAACGCGGGGAGCTCGCGGCAGCGGATGCCTTCGATGACCCCGTCGTTGAGGTTGACGTGAGTGACGTCGGCGTCGGCCAGCGAGCCCAACGTCACCGCGTAGTTGTGGTTCTGGCTGGTGATCTCCACCGCGTTGTGGCGCAGCCGCTTGACCGGGTGATTGCCGCCGTGATGACCGAAGGGCAGCTTGTAGGTCTCGCCGCCCAGGGCGGTGGCCAGCAACTGGTGGCCGAGGCAGATCCCGAAGATCGGGACCTGCCCGAGCAAGGTGCCGATGTGCCCGACGGCGTACCCCACCGCAGCCGGGTCGCCGGGGCCGTTGGACAGGAAGACCCCGTCGGGTGGGTTGAAGAGCAACTCGTGGGCAGGCGTGTCGGCCGGGACCACCTCGACGGTGGCAATCGCCCCGAGGAGGCGGAGGATGCTGGTCTTGATCCCGTAGTCGAACGCCACCACGCGCAGCGGGCCATCGCCCATGGTGTACCGGGCACGCGTGGTCACGCCCGACACGAGGTCGACGCCGTCAGTGCCCGGCTCGGCCAGGGCCGCGGCCTTGAGGGTGACTTCATCCGCGGTGCCGAAGGCGCACGGCATCGAGCCGGCCTCGCGGATGTGGCGGGTGAGCCGGCGGGTGTCGATGCCGGTGATGCCGGGCACACCGTTGCGGGTCAGCCACGCGTCGAGGTCCTCGGTCGAGCGCCAGTTCGACGGCCGGCGGGCCAGCTCGCGCACGATGACGCCCCGGCAGAACGGCCGGGCGCTCTCCGAGTCGGCCTCGCTGATGCCGTAGTTGCCGATGTGGGGGTAGGTGAAGGCGATGACCTGGCCGGCGTAGGACGGGTCGGTGAGGACCTCCTGGTAGCCCGACAGGACGGTATTGAACACCACCTCCCCGGTGGCGACCTCGGTGGCCGCACCCATCGCTTCGCCCTCGAACACCGTGCCGTCGGCGAGCACGAGAGCGGCGTCGATGGGCGTCAACGGGTCGCCCTCCCGTCGACAACCACAGGTTCGCCCCGAAGCAGGGTGTGACGGACGCGGCCGGTGAGCTTGCGGCCGGCGTAGGGGGTGTTGCGGGCCCGGCTGGCCAGGGCGCCGGCATCGACCACCCAGGTGGCGGCGGGGTCGATCACGCACAGGTTGGCCGGCCGGCCCTCGGCCACCGGACCGCCATGGGCGGACTCGATGCCGGCGATGCGGGCCGGGTTCCAGGACAGCAGGGCGAGCACGCCGGCGATGGGCAGGTCGAGCTCACCGAGGGCGAGGGCCAGGGCAGTCTCCAGGCCGAGCATCCCGGGCCGGGCCTGGTCGAAGGGCACCTCCTTGTCCTCGGCGGCGTGGGGGGCGTGGTCGGTGGCGATGGCGTCGATGGTGCCGTCGGCCAGGCCGGCCTTGACTGCGGCGACATCGGCGTCGGTGCGCAGCGGCGGGTTGACCTTGAAGTGGGTGTCGTACGACGCCACTGCGGCGTCGGTGAGGGTGAAGTGGTGGGGCGCGGCCTCGGCGGTGACGGCCAGGCCCTCGGCCTTGGCCGCCCTGACCAGCGCCACGGAGCCGGCGGTCGACAGGTGCAGGAAGTGGACCCGCCCGCCCGTGAGCCGGGCCAGGGCGATGTCGCGGGCCACCATGATTTCCTCGGCCGCGGCGGGCTGACCGGGCAGGCCAAGGCGGCTCGACCACTCCCCCTCGTGCATGTGCCCGCCGGCGGCCAGCACCTTGTCCTCGCAGTGCTGGCCCAGCGTCACACCCAGGGCCGACGCGTATTCGAGGGCCCGGCGCATGAGGCGGGCGTCCTGCACGCCGTCGCCGTCGTCGGTGAACAGCCGCACGCCGAGGTCGGCCATCTCCCCCATGGGGGCCAGCTCCTTACCCAGCCGGCCGACGGTGATGGCGCCGGCCACCCGCACGTCGCACAGGGCCGACATCCCCAGCTCGAGCACCTCACGGACCGCCGCCGCGCTGTCGAGGGGCGGCTCGGTGTTGGGCATGGCCACGACCGCGGTGTAGCCGCCGAGCGCAGCGGCGCGGGAGCCCGTCTCGACTGTCTCCGCTTCCTCTCGGCCGGGCTGGCGGAGGTGGGTGTGGAGGTCGACCAGGCCGGGGGCGACGATGCAGCCGGTCGCGTCGAGCACCTTGGCGCCGGCCGGGGGATCGATCGACTCGGCGACGGCCTGCACGAGCCCGCCGGCGATGAGCACGTCGGTCATGCGCTCGCCCGTGATGTCCACCACCCGACCGCCACGAAGAACTACAGCGGTGCGGTCAGGCACGGGGCTCCGATCCCAGAAGAAGAAAAAGGACGGCCATGCGCACGGCCACGCCGTTGGCCACCTGGCGGGTGATGAGCGAGCGGGGTAGGTCGGCCACGTCGGCCGCGATCTCGACGCCCCGATTGATCGGCCCGGGGTGCATGATCAGCGCGTCCGGGTCCAGCAGGTCGACGCGCTTGCGAGTCAGGCCGTAGCGGGCGGTGTACTCCCGCAGCGACGGCAGGAGCGCCTCGCTCTGGCGCTCGGCCTGCATGCGCAGGAGGTACACCACATCGACCTTGGCCAGCACGCTGTCGAGGTCGTGACTGACCTCCACCGGCCAGCCGTCGAGGCTGGGCGGGAGCAGCGTGGGCGGGGCGACGATCGTGACCTCGGCGCCCAGCATAGTGAAAGCCAGCACGTTGGACCGGGCCACCCGTGAGTGCTTCACGTCGCCGACGACGGCAATGCGCAGGCCCGCCAGCGAGCCGCGCCGGCCCCGGATCGTGTAGCAGTCGAGCAGGGCCTGGGTGGGATGCTCGTGCCAGCCGTCGCCGGCGTTGATGACCGTGCAGTCGACCCACGACCCGATCTGCCAGGGCACCCCAGCGGAGGAGTGGCGCACGACCAGGGCGTCGACGCCCATGGCCTCGATGGTCTGGCAGGTGTCGCGTAGCGATTCGCCCTTCTTGGCCGACGAGGTCGACACCGAGAAGTTCATGGTGTCGGCCGAGAGCCGCTTGGCCGCCATCTCGAACGACAGCCGGGTGCGGGTCGACTCCTCGTAGAACAGCGACACCACCGTCTTGCCCCGCAGCGCCGGCACCCTCGGGATGGCCCGCTCCGACACCTCCACGAACGAATCGGAAACCCGCATCACCTCCTCGATCCCGTCCGCCCCCAGATCGGCGACCGACAGAAGGTGTTTCAACGTCGGTGGGCCTCCTGGTTGCCAGACCGAGGGCCGGCGGGCCGCTTCTCGCCGACATCGACCCCGTCGTCACGAACGTCGACGATCTCGTCGTGACGGGTCGGAAGGTTCTTGCCCACGAAGTCGGGCCGAATGGGCAGCTCGCGGTGGCCCCGGTCGACCATCACCGCCAACTGCACGGCCCGGGGGCGGCCGTAGGCGTTGAGGGCGTCGAGGGCGGCCCGCACGGTCCGGCCGGTGAACAGCACGTCGTCGACCAGCACGACGGTGAGGCCACCGATGTCGAAGGAGATGTCGGTGACCGCCTCGGGGATGACCGGGCGCAGGCCGATGTCGTCACGGAAGAGGGCGACATCGACGCTCCCCGTCGGCACCGCCACCCCCTCGATGCGGGAGAGGGCCTCGGCCAGCCGGCGGGCCAGCGGGACGCCACCGGTCTGCAGGCCGATGAGCACGACGCCGTCGAGGCCGTGGTTTCGCTCGACGATCTCATGGGCGATCCGGGTGACGGCCCGCCGGAGGTCCTCAGCGTCCATCACCTGGCTCCGGGCAGAGAAAACGCCCCCATAGGGGGGCGTTGCTGCGCGTTCTCGCTCGGCCATGCGGGTCGGCTCCTCTTCCGTGCCGGCCTCTCAGGACCAGCGTTAACGGCTCACCGTGAGCGTAGCGCGCGTCAGAGCAGGATGGCTGCGACTTCCAGGACCAGATCGGGGAACGCCAGTGGGGAGACCGACCCGCCCTGTGCGACGACGACACTTGTCGTCGGGGTCATGACGTGGACCACCTCGCGCACCACATCAATCACCCAGACCTCGGGGACACCCGCCGCGAGGTAGCGAGGAGCCTTGGCGTGAAGGTCGTAGATAACCCCCCGTGTAGAAATCCGCTCTCGGTCGGAGCAAAGCGAAGTCCGGCTGCGGCTCACTGTAGTCGTCGAGGTACATGGGATCCTGAACGCTCAGGATCGCTCTCGTCCCGTTTCGTGGTCCGAACAGCGCGATGAGACGCTTCAAGCACCCCGCGTGTCGGCTGCCGATCGGCGACATCTCGTACACCCTTCCGTCGAAGAGCTCGACGCGGTCATCGGGTTCGAAGACATCAGCCTCGGCCATGCGGTGATAGTCCTTCACCGTGAACCGATACGTGGTGGGGCTGAGAGCCACAAGCCCAGAGTACCATGTCGCACACTGACGATGTACTTCATGTTGCCGGCGATCAGGCCATGATCGCCGGCCACAAGATGCTCGACCAGGCCGCCGTCACCGCCGCGTGCGAGGCCGCCGGCATGACCCACGACGAGTGGTTCGGCGGGCTGGTCGAGCTGCGCGAGCAGAAGCTGCTCCAGATGCGCGACTACGACGCAAAGGTGGGCATCCTGGCCCTCACCCAGGCGGGGGTGTGGGCCTACGCGATCCGGAACCGGGCCGATCTGGCCGACGTTACCGAGGGGCTGCTCGACATCCTCGACCAGGTCGAGCCCAACGTCGCTCTTGCCCTGGGCGCGGAACTCGACGCCCCGCCGCTACTGGTGGAGGCCGTCCTCGACCACCTTGCCCGGCAGCGCATGGTCATCTTCAGCCGCGTCGGGGTCGACAGCTTCCGCATCCACCGCTTCAGCTTGTAGCACCGTCGTGCCGGGACGGACCGCCTCGGCGATACGGGCCAGCATGCCGTTGACGAAGCGGCTGGACTCGTCGGTCGAGAAGCGCTGGGCCAGCTCCACCGCCTCGGAGATCAATGCGCCGGTCGGCACATCGGGGCGGTACAGCAGCTCGAAAATGCCGATCCGCAGCAGGGCGCGGTCCAGCGCCGGCATCCGCTCGATGGTCCAGTCCCGGGCGTAGCGGGTGATCCAGTCGTCGAGTTCGGCCATGTGCTCGCCGGCGCCAGCCACCAGCGCAGTGGCGAACTCGTCGGGCGCCACCGGCAGGCTGGCCAGCACCTCGGCCGGCGCTTGGCCCTTGGTCTCGGCCTCGTAGAGCAGGGACAACGCCCGCTCCCTCGCCTGGCGCCGGCTCCCACCTGCCGGCGGCGGGCCGGCATTGCCGGCCCTGCGGGCCACCTAGACCCGCGTCAGATAGTCGCCGCTGCGGGTGTCGACCTTGATCTTGTCGCCGGGGTTCACGAACAGGGGCACCTGGACGACGAGGCCGGTCTCCAGGGTGGCCGGCTTGCGGGCGCCCGACACCCGGTCGCCCTGCACGCCGGGCTCGGTCTCGGCCACCGTCAGCTCGACCGACGCCGGCAGGTCCACGCCCACGACCCCGTCGTCGTAGATCTGCAGCACGGCCGAGTCGCCCTCGCGCAGGTAGTTGGTGGCGTTGCCCAGCGTCGGCGCGTCGACGTTCATCTGGTCGTACGTGGTGTTGTCCATGAAGACGTAGTGCTCGGTCTCGCGGTAGAGGTACTGCATCTCCCGCTTGTCGATGATGGCCTGCTCGAGCTTCTCGTCGGCCCGGTAGGTGCGGTCGAGCACGGCGCCGGAGCGCACGTTCTTCAGCTTGGTGCGCACGAAGGCGCCGCCCTTGCCCGGCTTGACGTGCTGGAACTCGACCACGGTGAACAGCCCCTCCGGCAGGTCCAGGGCCATGCCGTTCCGTAGGTCGTTGGTGGACACGTTCATACGACGACAAGCTCCTTGGGGGCGTTGGTGAGGACGGTGCAGCCCTCGGCGGTGACGACCATCGTGTCTTCGATGCGGACGCCGCCGTGCACAGGGAGGTACACCCCGGTCTCGACGGTGACGACGTGGCCGGCCACCACGGTATCGGTCG
>JANMRJ010000841.1:0-1205 GCA_031370985.1 Acidimicrobiales bacterium | reverse complement strand
AGGCGCGGTCCACGTGGCGACGCTCGGTCCGCAGGCTGCCGATCGCCAGCCGGATCGTGAACCGACCGCGCAGCTTCGTGTGGGACAGGAAGACCTCGCCGGTCCGGTTGACGGCATCCATGATCGCCGCGTTGTGGGCATCGAGCGCGGACTTGTTGCCGACCAGACCGGGCGGGACGTGGCGGAAGCAGACGGTCGAGAACGGGACCGGAGCGAGGCGTTCCCAATCTGGTTCCGCGTCAACCGCGGCTGTGAAGCCCTGCGCGAGCTCCAGGTGGTTTCGGATCCGGCGGCGCAGGCCGTCGAGGCCGAACCAACGGAGCAGGATCCACAGCTTCAGGGCGCGCATCCGCCGGCCGAGCTGCGGCGTGTACTCATTGAAGTTCCGCTCGATGCCAGCGCCGCCGGCACCATCCGAAACGACCGTCCGCAGGTACTCCGGGACGAGGCGGAACGCGTCGCGCACAACGGCGAGCCGGCGGCTCAGCAGGAGGGACGCGTCGAGCGGGGTCCACAGCCACTTGTGCGGGTTCACCACGATCGAATCCGCGCGCTCCCAGCCCGCGAACGGCGCCCGGAGCCCGGGATCGATCGCCACGGCGCCGGCATACGCCGCATCGACATGCAACCACAGGTCTTCGCTGGCCGCGATGTCGGCCATGGCGGCGACCGGATCCACCGACGTCGACGAGGTTGTGCCGATGGTGGCGACGATGGCGATCGGGCGATGGCCGGCTGACCTGTCCGCGGCGATCGCGGCGGCAAGAGCATCGGGCAGCAGCTCGAACCGGTCGTTCGTCGCGATCCGGACGAGGGACGCGCGGCCCAGGCCGAGCGTCATGCACGCCTTCTCGATCGAAGAGTGCGCCTCCTCCGACGCATACACCCGGAGCGCGGGCACGTCCGATCGCCCGCCGATACCCGCGGCCGCGGCGTCGATCCCGGCTGCTTCGCGCGCGGCGGCGAGGGCAATCAGCGACGAGGTCGAGGCCGTATCGGTCAGGAGCCCGTCGAACGCGGCGGGCAGCCCGAGAGCCTGACGGAGCCAGTCGACGACGACCTGCTCGAGCTCGGTGCCGGCCGGCGAGGTCCGCCAGAGCATCGGGTTCTGGCCGAGGGCCGCGGTGAGCATCTCGCCGAGGATCCCGGGCCCCGACGCCGTCGACGCGAAGTACGCGAAGAATCCCGGGTGCTGCCAGCCGGTT
>JANMRJ010000839.1:0-3702 GCA_031370985.1 Acidimicrobiales bacterium | reverse complement strand
GAGCTGATCTGGGTCACGGTCGTCGTCGGGGTCAGGAGCACGATCCGCTGACCCCCGGCGGCCGTCGTGATCGTCATCTGGTCCGACGACACGGAGCCGACCTTACCGCTGGCGCCGCCGCCCCCGCCGCGCGGGCGACCGGATGCGCCGGGTCCGAAGCCCTGGCCGTTGCCAAAGTTGCCGCCGCCGTTTCCGGCGGTCGTCGGGGCCTTCGTGGCGGTCGCGTTCGCGACGGCGAACCCGCCGGCGAAGGCGACGGCCGCGAGAAGGATCGCGCCCACGACCGGGAGCCACGGGCGACGAGGGGCAGCGGCGACACGGACGATCTGGGGAGGCTGACCACCCGGCGCGAACGGGGCCGACTGGTCGAGGGACGGAGTGGTCATTGAACGATCTCCCTTGAATTGCGACCCGGCGCGGGCCAGGACGTGATGCGGACTACTCGGTTCGAAGAGCGACGATTGGCTGGAGGCCGGCGGCCCGCCGCGCGGGATACAGCCCGAAGACAAGGCCGACGGCGGCACTGACCCCGACGGCCAGCAGGAGCGACACGGGGGTCACGGTCGCCTGGACGGTCGTAAGGCGCGCGATCGCGATCGAAACCAGGATTCCGGTGAGGGCTCCGGCCATCCCGCCGAGCGTCGTGAGGAAGACAGCCTCGATGAGGAACTGGCCGAGGATGTCGGTCCGGCGTGCGCCGAGCGCCTTGCGCAGGCCGATCTCGCGGGTCCGCTCGGTGACCGAGACCAGCATGATGTTCATGATCCCGATGCCGCCGACGAGGAGGCTGATGCTGCCGATCGCGGCGAGCAGGATCGTGAACGTCGAGGACGCCGAGGTCGCCGCCGACAGGAGATCCTGCTGGGTCTGGACGGTGAAGTCGGCCTGGGTCGGGTCGGCGACGTGATGCGTCCCGAGCAGGACCTGCGTCACCTCGAGCTGGACGTTGCTCATCGTGTCCTGGCTCGTCGCGCTGATCGCGATCGTGCTCACGTTCGACCTGCCAAAGATCCGCTGGGCGGCCGTCGTGACCGGGACCACGACCTGGTCGTCCTGGTTGAAGAAGCCGCCCGCGGTGCCCTTCGAGGCGAACACGCCGACGACCTGCAGGCGGACCGTTCGAACCGGTGCGTTGCGCCCGCCACTGCTGAAGTTCAGGTTGATGTACTGCCCGACCGGTTCGCCGCCGTTGAACAGGTTGGTCGCCGTCGTTGCGCCGATCACCGCAACCGACGCGTTCGACGACACGTCGCCGTCGGTGAAGAAGGCGCCGTCGGCGACGGTCCAGTTGCGAACCGTCTGGTAGGCCGGCGTCGTGCCGGTCACCGAGGTGTTGGTGTTCGACCCGCCGACGATGACCTGGGCCCGGCCTGACAGCTCGGGCTCGATCGCCGCGGCGTCGACGACGGCACCAGCCGCCTGGAGTGCGGTGACGTCATCGAGGGTCAGGGTCGTCGCCCCGCCGCCGGCACCGCGCACGAGACCGGTCGTCTGGCCACCCGGCGAGACGAGGACGAGGTTCGTCCCGAGCCCCTGCAGCGTGCTCGCGATGGACGCCGAGGCGCCCTCGCCCACGCTCACCATCCCGATGACCGCGGCGACACCGACCAGGATGCCGAGGATCGTCAGCGCCGCGCGGAGCTTGTTCGCCGCGGTCGCCACGAACGCCGTGCGGAGCGTCTCGATCAGCGGCATGTCAGCGGACGGAGACGGGCGAGAGAGAAGGTGGACGCGCAGGGGGCGGGTTCGCGATGCCGGCCGCGCCCGACCTGATCATGTCGGTCGGCGCGTCGAGGACGATCTGCCCGTCGAGCAGGTGGATCTGGCGCTGGGTCAGGTCGGCGACACGCGGGTCGTGGGTCACGACGATCACGGTCCGGCCGCTCTCGTGGAGCCGGCTGAACAGCTTCATGATGCCCGCGCCGGTGACGGAATCGAGGCTGCCCGTCGGTTCGTCGGCGAGCAGGATCGCCGGCTGGGTGACGAGCGCCCGGGCGATCGCGACGCGCTGCTGCTCGCCGCCGGACAGTTGGTTCGGTCGATGGGTGGCCCGCTCGGCCAGCCCGACGGCTCCGAGTGCGGCCAGCGCCTTGCGCCGCCGATCGCCGTCGCCGCGGTACGCAAGCGGCAGGGCCACGTTATCGACGGCGGCGGTTCGGGCGAGCAGGTTCCACTGCTGGAAGACGAAGCCGACGAGACGGTTGCGGACGCGGGCCAGGGCGTCGTCGCCGAGCTGCGACACGTCGACGCCGGCGAGCACGTATCGACCGCGATCCGCGATGTCGAGGCAGCCGAGGATGTTCATGAGCGTGCTCTTGCCGGATCCGGACGGCCCGACGATGGCCACGAACTCGCCGCGTTGGATCCGCAGATCGACCCCGCGCAGGGCGTAGACGGCGGTCGACCCGGCGGCACCGAGCGAGCCATCCGCGCTGCCGTACCGTTTGACGATTCCCTGCATCCCCACGAGCGGCGGTGACGGAGCGGCGAGCTCGGCGGTCGGGGTGCCTGCGGTCCGGACCGTCAGCGCCGCTGGACCGGGCCTCGCCCAGCCGCTGTCGCCCGGTCCGCCGTCCGCCGACCCGGAACGGTCAACCGCCACCGAAGCCGCCGCCGCCCGGAATGAAGCGGCCGCCGCCGCCGCCGGCGCGGTTCGTGGTGGTGGACTGGAGTGTCTCGACGATCGTCGCGCCGGCGGTCAGGCCGGACGTGATCTGGGTCGTCGATCCGTTCGTGATGCCGACCGTGACGGGCACGTTCGTCGTGCTGTTGCCGTCGGAGCCGAGGACCGTCACGACCTGCTGCCCGCCGACGGTCTTCACCGCGAGGCTTGGCACCAGGACGGCCCCGTCGGCGCGGTTCGTCACCACGGCGGCGGTAGCGCTCATCCCGACCAGCAGGGCCGGGTTCGCGCCGCTGATGCAGACGGTGACACCAAAGCTCGTGACGCCCGAGATCTGGGTCCCGACCACGCTCAGCGCGCAGACCTTCCCGACGACCGTCTCCGAACCGAGGGCTGCGGCCGAGATCGTCGCCGCCTGGCCCAACTTCAACTTCGGGACATCGGTCTCGGTGGCCTGGCCGGCGATCTGGAGGCTCGCGAGGTCCATGACCTCGATCTGGCCGGTCGTGGTCGACGATGCGGCTGACGAGCTCGACGACGCGGACGAGCCGGAGACAGACTGGCCGACGACGATGCTGACGGCCGTCACGGTGCCGTCGATCGGCGACGTGATCGACGCCCCCGTCTGCTGGAGACTGGTGAGCGCAAGCCTGGCCGCCGCGACGGCGGCGTTGTCCGAGGCGATCTGGGCCGACGTGGCCGGAGCGATCTTCAGCGCGTAGCCATGCTCGGCGCTCGAGACGGCGAGGCTGGCCGAGCTCACCTGGTTCGTCGCCTGGTGAACGGCGAGGGTGGCCTTGAGCTTCGCCGAGCTGAGCGCCTGGGTGGCCTGGGTCACCGCCGACGCGTCCTTCGTCAGCTGCGGGTCGCCCGGCGGGAGGCTGACCCTGTCGGCCGCCAGGGTCGCTTTCGCCGCCTTGAGATCGGCGTTGGCCTGCGCGAGCGACTGGTTGTTCTGGGCGTACGTGTCGCTGAGGGACTGGCGGGCGGTCGCGAGCTGGAGCTTCGCCTGGCGCACCGAGTCCTGGGCCGAGGCGATCGTCGCCGCGGTCGGGCCTGCCTTGTCCAGGCTCAGCTTC
>JANMRJ010000838.1:0-2466 GCA_031370985.1 Acidimicrobiales bacterium | reverse complement strand
TCGAGGTCGAAGGCACCCACACGTTCGCCGTGTCTTGCGACACGAACCCGGCTGAGCACAGCCTCGTCGTGCACAACTCGGAGTACATGCACCTCGACAACTCGGCCTGCAACCTGGCCAGCCTCAACCTGCTGAAGTTCCTGAACGACGACAGCACCTTCGATGTCGACGGGTTCAAGGCCGCAGTCGAGGTCGTTTTCACCGCCCAGGAAATCCTCGTTGGCAACGCCGACTACCCCACCGAGAAGATCGGCGAGAACGCCCGCCGCTTCCGCCAGCTTGGCCTGGGCTATGCCAACCTCGGCGCCATGCTCATGGCTCTCGGCCTGGCGTATGACTCCGACGCCGGCCGCACGTGGGCGGCGGCGATCACGTCGCTGATGACCGGCCACGCCTACGCCACCTCGGCCCGCACGGCCGCCCGCATGGGCCCCTTCGCCGGCTACAGCGAGAACCGCGAGCCCATGAACCGGGTGCTGCGGATGCACCGCGATGAGGCGGCCACCATCGACGACAGCCTGGCCACCCGCGAGCTGGTCTCCGCCGCCCAGGAGGCATGGGATGACGCGGTGGAGTGGGCAGAGGAATGGGGCGTCCGGAATTCACAGTCAAGTGTTCTGGCACCTACTGGAACTATTGGCCTCATGATGGATTGTGACACCACCGGTATCGAGCCCGACCTCGGCCTGTGCAAGACCAAGAAGCTGGTCGGCGGCGGCACGATGTCGATCGTCAACCAGACCGTGCCCCGGGCGCTGCGCCGGCTCGGCTACTCGCCGCGCCAGGTTGACGACATCGTCGCCTACATCGACGAGCACAAGACCATCCTCGGCGCCCCCCACATCTCTTCCGACCACCTCGACGTGTTCGCCTGTTCCATGGGCGACAACGTCATCCACTACTTGGGCCACGTCCGCATGATGGCGGCGGTTCAACCGTGGATATCGGGGGCAATCTCAAAGACAATTAACATGCCGGAATCCGCCACGGTCGAGGAAATGGAGCAGCTCCACATCGACGCCTGGCGTATGGGCCTCAAGGCCGTCGCCGTCTACCGAGACAACTGCAAGGTGGCCCAGCCGCTCTCGACCACCAAGAAGGCCGGGGCCGTGGCGGCAGCGCCGGTCCAAACGATCATCGTCAAGCAGCCCGAGCGCGAGCGCCTGCCCCGTATGCGCAACTCGAAGACGTTCTCGTTCCGGGTGGCCGACTGCCACGGCTACGTCACCGTCGGTCAGTACGACGACGGCCGGCCCGGGGAGATCTTCCTGCGTGTGGCCAAGCAGGGGTCCACCCTGGCCGGGATCATGGACGCCTTCGCCATCTCGGTCAGTCACGGCCTCCAATACGGCGTGCCCCTGCGGGCCTTCGTCGACATGTACACCAACATGCGCTTCGAGCCCGCCGGCATCACCGACGACGCCGAGATCCGCTTCGCCAGCTCGCTGGTCGACTATATCTTCCGGCGGCTGGCGGTTGAGTACCTGTCGCCGGAGGAGCGGGCCGACCTGGGCATCCTCACCGTCGAGGAGCGCATGCAGCCCACCCTGCCCGGCGTCGAGGAGCAGACCACGCCGACCAGCACCGGCTCAGACATGGTCCCCGACCCGGCGGCACACCACGCCGTCGGTACACGGGTGGCCAGCAGCCCAGCGGCGTCGGATGCGCCGTACTGCTACGTCTGCGGCGTGGTCATGCAGCGGGCCGGCGCCTGCTTCGTGTGCAGAGGCTGCGGGACGACGAGCGGCTGCTGCTGATGTGGGGTGATCACCTGACGGAGCGGGGTCCTACGGCGGTACAATATCGAACGATATGGACACCCCCGTCTGGACGACCGGGCAAGTCAGTGAGCTGACCGGCCTGTCAGAGCCGGCGGTTCGGAGAGCGGCGGATCGACTGGGTCTCACGCCTGTGTCCACGGTTGGCGGGCACAGGCGTTTTCGTCCAGTGGAGGTGGCGGAGATCGTTCGCAACGTTGGGAGCGTCCCGAGGGTCGATGGGCTCACTCGCATCCAAGTCCAGGTCCTCGCTGCTGTCGCTCTTCATCCGATTGGGCTGGACTCCGACCGAGCTGTTAGCCGCGCTGCCAGGGTTTCACCGACGGCGGCAACGCCGGCCCTGGCCGCACTGGAACGTCACGGGTATATCGAGCACCAGACCGTCACTGTCCCGGACTGCGGGAAGGCGGTCAACCGGGAACGCTGGCGCCTGCTGATCGGCAAACCGTGGCTTGCCGTGGCCGGGCAGGTGTCCAGGACCGTGTTGCCGTTGGAGCCTCCAGGCAAGGTCCCCACGCGTCTTCCCCGCCGTTTCTGGCACCTGTTCTGGAACGCTGACCCGGCCGCGCTCGACCTTCGGAGGGATGCCTCATTCATCGCCACGCGGATGGTCCTCAGCCGTGATGTCGCTGCTCGTTCCTGGGCGCTCCGCACCCTCCCGCGTGAGGCCCTCGCTGACGCGGGCCGG
>JANMRJ010000781.1:0-1849 GCA_031370985.1 Acidimicrobiales bacterium | reverse complement strand
GATGCTGCGCACCGTCGAGTTGATCTCGCCGGCATTGGTGAGGATCTTGCTCACCGTGCCGTCGATGCTCTTGGCCGTGTCGATGATCTGCTGAGCCTGACCCGAAAGGGGCTTGGCGGCCGCGAGGATCTCCTCGGCCACACGCCCCGTCTCGTTGAGCTTCTGGGTCTCATCGAGGCGGGACACGTTGGAGCCGGGGCCGACCTCGGTGATGATGACCTTCACCCGGTCATCGATCTGGGAGGCGGCCAGCACCACCCGTGACAGCTCGATGACGGCGAAGAGGGCGAAGGCGATGGTCAGGGCCAGGTTGAAGCCCACGACCCCGCCTTCGTCCCGGCGGCGGAACTGCGACCGGGTCAGCACCCGGTGATGCCTGTGGCCGCACCCAGCAGTCCGGCGGACAGGCCCTTGCAGATGGCCGTGGCGTGGGGGGTGACGCCGGTCTGGACCACCCGGTTGATGTCCCGGGCGTCGAGCTCGGCATTGGTCAGGTTGCCGGGCTGGCAGAACGGGCCACAGCCGCCACCGTCACGGGCGACGCCCTGGCGAGCCGAGGTGACGCCGTTGATCCCGGAGACACGGTGGTGGATGTTCTGGACGCCCAGGCGGTCACCGGGGTCGTTGGCGTCGATCAGCAGGCCGCTGACGTTGTTCACCGTGCCGAGCACCGTCTGGAGGATCGCAGAGGTGTCCTTGAGGGACGAGTCGGTGTTGGTCAGCTTGGCGTTGATCGACGTCAGTGCGGCGATGATCTCGTCCGCCTGGCCCGGGATGGGCTTCAGCGCCGGGTCAATGCCACTCAGGGCGCCGTTGATGCGGTCGACCTGGTTGGGCAGGGTGACGACGTTGCCGCCGGCGCCCACGACCGCCCGCTGAGCGGTGGCCAGGTTGCCGTTGATGGAGGCCAGGGAGCTGGTGATGACGATCAGGTACCCGACCACCACCAGGACCACAACGGTGAGGAGGATGACCCACACCTTGAGCCAACGGCTCAGGAAGGTGGCTTGGTCGTCGCCTGCTCGGCGCCTGGGGGTCGCCCGCATGTCAGCGGACGGGGAGGACATGACTTGGACCATGTGTGTCTCTTTCCTCCTAGCAGGTCGCGCCGGGGAGGCCGGGCACCGAACGCATCCCCGTGAGGGGGCCGTTCTCGATGCAGTCCAGCTCGCGGTCGGCGGCCTTGGCGTTGGTCAGGATGTTGGTGGTGTCGGTGCGGATGGCATTGGCCAGGCGCAGCGTGTCGTCAAGGTTCACGTTGATCTGGGCCACGCCGTCGTTGATCGACCGGGCGGTGGTGAGGATCACGCCGGCGGTGCCGTTGATGCCCCGGGCGGTGCCGTTGATGGTGCTGGCGCTGTTGTTGATCGAGGTGGCCAGACCGTCGACGGACTTGGCCAGGCGGACGATCTCGTCCAGCTTGCCCTCGAGGGGCTTGGCCGTCTCGAGGATGGAACTGGCCAGCTCGTTGGTGCGGCCCAGCTTGAGCACCGCCTGGGTGGCGGTGTTGATGCCACCACCGGTGGTGGCGATGATGCCCGCCTTGTCGTTGATGCGCTCGGCGTGCCATGCCGTGCGCTGCAAGAGCACCACGGCGACGGCCACGACGGCCACCACGATCAGCAATGAGAACGTGGCCTGGCCCCGTTCACCGAACACCGATCGGCTGTGAAGACGGCTGTCAGCCGACTCCATGGGAAGGCGGCTCTCCGCCGACCTCCACCCCTTCGTCATACTTCCCCCCTGCATAGGTTGGGCTGGTCCCCCACGCACGGCTGCGACGGCAGAGCTGCGACGTTGCGGTGTGGGCACCAGCGGATACCACTGGATGTGGTCGGAATTGTATTGC
>JANMRJ010000780.1:0-1768 GCA_031370985.1 Acidimicrobiales bacterium | reverse complement strand
TTCACCGGCCGGAGGTCCCTTTCTGCCTGAACTCAGGATCCCGTCGTGGCGGCCTTCTTGCCCGAACGGCCTGGCTCTCGCCCAGCGGCGAGCACCTGCTGCACCCGCTGAGGGGAGAGGCCGAGGAGCTCAGCCGCGTCTCGGGTGCTCAGGTGGCTGGTTTGGACCAGGGCCTCAGCAGCCTCACGAGTCATGTTGAGAGCCGCCTCGGTTGCCGCCTCAGCCCGCTCCCGTCCACGGAGAGCCCTGGTGAGCCGGTCCTTCACCGACTTGGGCAACCTCAGCTCTTCGATCACCTCGAAGGCATCCTCGTCCACGTCGAACCAGACTGCCGTGGCCTCGCGGATATGGGCTCGGGCCTTGGGTAGTGTGCGGCCGAAGGTGTGCACCCGTGGCTCCTCGACCAGCTCGACCTCCCAGAAGCCCTCACGCCCGCGCTCGAACACCGCTGTGTAGGTCGGCTTGGTCACCTCAACCACCCCTTTCCGAGGCATGGCTCCATGGACTTGTCGATGCTGCGGAGAGTGCCGGGGGAGACATCCCCCGAGTGGACCGGTACGACCGCTTGGCATGCGCCGCACCGGACGATCAGATGGGAGCCTCGCTGGCGGATCTCGACGCACCCTGCCTGCTGAAGTCGCCAGCGGATCTCCCTGGCCGTCACGAGTCGACGTTAGCACGAAGGCACCCCAGTGCCTAGTGCGCTAGGCGGGTACCTCCTAGCGCGCTAGGCAGCCCCTGGAGTCTTCAGCAACTACTGAAATACGGAGTTCAGGTGCCCGTTGGTCGAAGACTCTCCGCCGGCAGACCGCCAGAACGAGAGTGCCGGAGGGGGCGTGCTGTCGAGCGAGGAAGCGGACGTTGGCGAGCAGCAGCGGGTCGCACCCGGTCCACACCTCGGCGGCCCATCCCTTGGCGGTGATCGCCTCGCCGGCCCACGCCAGCGTGGCCGCGACCTTCGGGTCGTCGAGCTTGTCGGCTGGCTTGACGTTCACGACGGCGCAGCTGCCGTTCTGGCGTTGGAGGAAGAAGTCGGGAACGTGACGGCGTGGCTTCGTCCCAGTGCCCTCGATGAGCAGGAAGGGCTGGGCGGAGATGGTGACGACATCGCGATCAGCGTCGGCCAGCAGCAGCCGGGCGAGTTCGAGCCGACTCTCGTAGATGACATGGTCGCCCGTCGTCGACGACCAGTACCAGCCCGAGTAGTGGCGCTGGTTGCGGTGCGAACGGAACGTTCGCCAGGGTGTGGCGGCGTTCACGTCTTCGGCGCGGGCGGTCTTGAGCGGGATCTCTCGCTCGCTGTCGTCCACCAATCGCAGCTGTAGCCGAGCGGTCATGCGCTCGAACCCGAGAGCATGCCCGAGGGTATCGAGCTGGACGGCGGACTTGGCGGATGGTCGGTAGGAGAGCGCACCAAGCCCTCAACGCAGCGGCCGAGCGGCTCAGGAGATAACCCGGCTCCGGCGAGCGTCGGGCCTCGAGATCCAACTCATTGTCGATCTGTCCTCGTACTTGGCCCCACCGCGGTTGCCGAGGCCCGTGAGGACTCGGTGTCGTGGCGGTGGCGTTGGCGGGTTCGTTGAACGCCGGGGCTGCGGAGCCAGCGGAGCTCACCCCGAGCATGCCTCGATGGCCTCATCCAGGACGGACGGGCGCGCCTCACCCGTCTGCCACCCCTCCTCTTTGAGGCGGAAGAGGGCAGGAAGTGCTTCCCGCGAACCGAATGCGGAGGCAGCCTCGACGATCAGGTTTCCCGGCTGGTCGTCTA
>JANMRJ010000725.1:0-1244 GCA_031370985.1 Acidimicrobiales bacterium | reverse complement strand
CGGGCATCGTCCTCCTGCGCTACCGGACTGCGCCGACATAGAGCTGATGTCACAGCTCAGCCATTGAGTCGCCGGTGCGCCCAGGGGTGGTTCCGCCACGACCGGATCGACCGGGGCGAGCTGCCCGGGTCGACCACGCGAAGAACATCGAGCGCACGCCCGAAAGCGGTTCCGCGATCCCACCCGGCCGGCGAGCTCGCCGTCGCCATCCAACGACCGTCTCGCCGTCGAAGGGCGGGAGGCGGCCGCGCCAACGAAGTCATCGGCGCACGCGGAGCGGGTGCAGGTCATCCTGCTGCTTGTGTGGGTGGCGCCTGGTGGGCTGGCGTTGCGACGCAGTAGGCGGCGAGGAACGTGGCGACGGTGTGGGTGATGTGGTCGCTGGTACCTCGGTCGGCGCCGGTGTCGGCGCCGAGGGTGCGGGCGTTGAGGGAAGCGCCGACGCTCATCCAGACCAGTTGTTCGGCGGCGATGGACGGCTCCTCGACGGCGAGGCGGGCACGGCGATCGAGCTCCCTGAGCGTGTCTGCGAGGGCGTCCATGTTGGCCTGCCAGCTGGTGCGGAGGTAGAGCTCGGCGATGTCGGGGAAGCGGTCCGCCTCGGCTGCGACGAGTCGGCGCATGCCAACGACCGGCGGGGCGAGGATCGCACCGACGAGGACAGTGGCGAAGGTGGTGAGCGCCTTCGTGAGGTCGGGCTCGGCGAGCAGCGCGTCGAGGTGGGGTCGCATCGCCCCTTGACCCTGCTGGGCCCAGTCGGTGACCACGGCGACGAAGAGGTCGCCTTTGGATGGGTGCTCTCGATACAGGGAGGACTTTGACACGCCTGCACGCTGGGCGATGTCCTGCATCGTCGTGCGGTCGAAGCCGAGCTCGAGAAAGGTGTCTCGGGCGACGGCGAGAAGCTCGCCGCCCTGCTTGCCTGGCGGCCGGCCTGGACGAGATGGGGCTGAGGTCACGTTCGCCGCTCCGTCGGGTTTGGTACTTGACGGTACTCTACCCGATGGCGTACTTTAGTACCAAGTGTTACTAAAGGAGTCTTGTCGTGACCATCGCCATCGCCATCGTCGCCGCCACGCTGGCGGCGTTCGTCATCACCGCCATCTACTACTCGATCGTCCCCGGTGTCAGCCCGACCGACGGAGCCACCGATCGACCGGCACCGGCCGCGGCGACCCAAGCGATCATCGAGCTCATCCGCTCGGCCGCGATCGCCTCGCTGGTTGCCGGTCTGGTGCACAGCG
>JANMRJ010000719.1:0-7405 GCA_031370985.1 Acidimicrobiales bacterium | reverse complement strand
GGCGTCGGTCGGGTCGTGCTGGAGCTTGTCAGCGGCCACGAAGAGGTCGCCCATCGCTGCCTGGGCGTCGGCCCCGCCGTCACCGTCGTCACCGTCGTCGGGGTCGTTGGCGTCGAGCTCGGTCACCTCGTCGAGCTCGTCGAGGAGCCGGTCGACCTCGTCCTCGGCGACCGCCGGCACGACGAGCACGAGGCCCTGATCCCAGCGGTAGGGGATGTCGACCGCCAGCAGGGCGGCGGTCGCCGCGGCGCGCTCCGCCCGCTCCCACACCGCGAGGGCGTACTGCACCTCGTCCTCGTCGTTGCCGACGGCCAGCATGAGCGGCGCGTTGATCACCATCACCGCGCAGTCGTCGCAGCTCTCCGTTTCGACGTACTCGCCCCGGACCTTCTCGGCGAACCGGGCACCGCAACGGGGGCAGTAGGTGATCATCTACCGCACCTCCCGGCCCACACACCGGAGCGTAGCGCCGCCAGGTCGGCCCAAGGGGCGTCGGGGATGGTCGCCGGGATAGGGTGCCCGTCATGAGCGCTCAGCCCCAGCCCCCCGACCGCAACCTGGCCATGGAACTGGTCCGGGTGACCGAGGCCGCGGCCTTGGCATCCGCCCGCTGGATGGGGCGAGGCGACAAGAAGGGCGCCGACGGCGCCGCCACCGAGGCCATGCGCGTCACGCTGGCGACGGTGCAGATGGACGGCCTCATCGTCATCGGCGAGGGCGAGAAGGACGAAGCGCCGATGCTCTACAACGGCGAGCGAGTGGGCGACGGCTCCCAGCCCGAGACCGACATCGCCGTCGACCCGCTGGAGGGCACCACCCTCACCGCCCTCGGTCGGGGCAACGCGCTCTGCGTGATCGCGGTCAGCTCGCGGGGCACCATGTTCGACCCGGGCCCGTGCTTCTACATGGACAAGCTGGCCGTCGGCGCCGAGGCCGCGGGTTCGATCGACATCACCAAGTCGGCCACCGAGAACCTCAAGTCGGCGGCCGCCGCCCTGCGGAAGTCGGTCCGTGACATGACCGCTGTCGTCCTCGACCGGCCCCGGCACGACAAGTTGATCGCCGAGATCCGTGAGGCCGGCGCCCGCATCCGGCTGATCCAGGACGGCGACGTGGCCGGCGCCATCTCCACCGGCTGGCCCGAGTCGGGCGCCGACATCCTCTTCGGTGTGGGCGGCACGCCCGAGGGCGTCATCAGCGCCGCCGCCCTCAAGTGCATGGGTGGCGAGATCCAGGCCCGGCTCGCCCCCCGCAGCGACGCCGAGCGCGAGAACGTGCTCGCCGCCGGCTTCGACCTCGACAAGGTCATCCTCACCGACGACCTGGTCTCGGGCGACAACTGCTTCTTCGCCGCCACCGGCGTCACCGACGGTGAGCTGCTGCGGGGCGTCCACTACGACAGCAAGGGTGCCACCACCCAGTCGCTGGTCATGCGGTCGAAGTCCGGCACCGTGCGCAGCATCAGCGCCCGCCACCCCCTCGCCAAGATCGCCCAGTTCTCCTCCGTCGCTTTCGACTGAGAGGGAGGCGTCACCGAGCCTGGTCTGTTAGTCCCGCGCCGGCGAGGTGAGCGGTATGGGGACGCCACGTGTGAGGTCGCCAGTCCGCTCACGAGACACCGGCTGCGACGGTGAGGAGAATCGGCGGGTCAGCCCGGTGGCCACGAGGATCTGGGGCACGCCACCGTCGCCCTCGGGAGTCCCTTCGACGGCCGCAGGCTGGAACGAGGCGAGGATGCCCGGCACCCGGGCCAGCGCTGCATTCAGCCAGGCATCGAGGAACGGCTTCGGGTTGACCGCCGCCCCGCCGGCCGGGTGCACCTCGAAATGGACGTGCGGTGCCCCGCCCTTGGCATTGCCACTGTCGCCGTTGAGGCCCACGACCTGCCCTTGCTTGACCGCGGCGCCGCTGCGCAGGTCCCCGCTGATGCTGTTGAGATGGGCCATGTAGTAGTAGGTGCCGTCGGGAGCGGTAACGAAGATGCCCTTGCCGCCCAGGCCGGAGTCCTCGACGCGGACGATGCCGTCCACCGGGGCCCGGACCGGGGTGTCGAAGGCTGAAAAGACATCGGTGCCCTGATGCTGGTGGGGCGGCGGGCCGGCCCTCGGGTCGAGCCAGTCATCGGTCCAGTTGGCCAGCCCGAGCACCGGGAACTGCCCCATGCCGAGCACCAGCGCCTCCAGGGGGGTCATGCCGAGGTTCTGGAGTGGCCGGAGCGCGTCGAGCAGCGCCGCCGTGCTGCTGGCGCCGGAGCGCTGCTGGTCACGCAGGACGGCATCGACCTGGCCGGCGCTGAGGCTGGCGGGCGGGACGGTGGTGCTCGTCGTGTCGCCCGGCTTCGTGGTCGACATTGCGTTCGGGTCGACGATCCTCGTCCCGCCTTCGGGGACAGGGATGATCTTGGTCTGGGGGCCGGTCGGCGCCGGCGTGGTAGTGGTCGGCACGGTGCTGGTCGGCACGGTGCTGGTCGGCGCCACTGTGGTGGTGGTCGTTGTCGCCACCGCGGTCGTCGTCGAAGGCACGGTGACGATCTGCGGCCGTTCGCCAGCGATCACCGCCGGCGCGCCCACGAGGGCGAGCACGGCCGCCAGGGTGCTGACGAGGAGAGGACGGTGGGGTTTGATGCGCACAGAGGTCAATTCAGGTGCCGTTCGCCGTATCCCACGCTACACCGGCGACAACCGCGGCGGCGGCAGGGGCCAGGGTTATCTCGTCGGACCCGCGGACCGTCGCCTCGGAGCGGAACGCGGCGATAAGGTGCCGGCCGACCCCGAGGTAGGCTTGGGCCGGGTCGACCACGATGCATGCCGCGTGCGCCTCGCCCGGCCGGCACCAGCCTTCGATGAAGCCGGCCACCGCTCCCTCGACGTGGGCCGTCACCACCAGCCGCGCCGCGCCACCGGCCCCGGCCAGCGCCGCGGCCTCGGGGTCGGCTCGCTCGGTAACCGTCAGCTCGATCGGGAGCCCGCCCCGCCCAATGACCGCCGGCGCCGCCAGCGTGGCATCGGCGATCGGCTCCCAGACCCGGCCGGCGCCCTCCGCCAACAGGTGGACGCGAACGAAGGACGCGTCCACCCGGTAGTCGGCCAACGCGGCGAGGGCGGCTTCGATGCGGTCAGGATCGGCCTCGTCGGCCAGGGTCACATGGGGCACGAACGGCCAGGTGAGCGCTCGGGCGAGGGGGTCGGTGAAGACCCGGTCCCGTAGGGCACCGACGGCGCCGGCGCCGTCCTCCACGGCGAGGTGCACCGTCGGGTTGACAGGGAGGATGGGGGCCGGCGGGCCGCGGGTGACCGTACACGGCCGGGTGACCGCCGCCGCCCGCCGGAGCACGGCGAGCGCCTCGCCCAGGCGGTCCTCCCGCACGTTCACCGGAGGCACCAGGGTGAGATGGGCCGGGATCCGCCCGAGGGCGCCATCGCCGAGGGCCCGCCGTAGGCCGTCGATCTCGGCATCGAGCGGCGCCGGCACCAGGAGGGCGACGCCGAGCCTCACGCGGGCCACGCCTCCGCCAGCTCCCGGCCCACCTCGTCGATCACGTACGCCGGCTCGTACCGCACGTGGCGCCAGCCGAAGCGGAGCACCCGCCACCCATGGGCCACCAGCACGTTGGCCTTGTAGCTGTTGCGCTCGACATCGAGCCGTCCGCCGTGCCATATACGGCTATCAGCCTCCATCCCCACCTTGTCGTCCGGGTAGGCCATGTCGAGAAACACGTCGCCGACACGGAACTGCCGCACCGGCTCCGGCAACCCGCCCCGCCGCAACACGCGGAGCAACCAGTCCTCCAGCACGCTTTGCGTCGGCGCCGTCGCCGGGTCACGCTCCTCGACCAACTCCCGCAGCACGCCGGCGCCGTTGCGCCCTGGCCCGCCGAGCCGCTCGAGGGTGGCGGTGAGCAGGGCCAAGGAGACCAGCCGGCGCATCAGCGCATCCTCCAACGCCGGCTCCACAACGAGTGCCGGCGCCACCGCCCCAAGGTCGAGCAGCGTCCGGGCCGGCGTGGTGACGGGTATCCGCCGGTGCCGAGACACATCGATCCGGTCCAAGCGGTCGGTTCGGTGCACACGCACCGATCGCAGCGTGGGGCACCGGGTGGCCGGCACGATGATCTCGGGCTCAGCGGCCTCGACGCCGCGCAAACCCCAGAGGGCGGCGGCGCTCCGATGGGACGCCACTGCGCCGGCTCCCGCGGCCATGCAAGCAGCGAGAAGGGCCTGTTCACTGGATCGCGGTGCGCCGGCAAGCCGGTAGATGCCCCGGTGCTCCGGCACCAACAGCCCCGAAGCGACCCGCTCATTGAGCTGACGAGCGGTCATGCCGAGGTCGAGCGCCTGTTGTCTGTGGGCCAGCGAGTATTGCCCCGCGGCGAGCCGGTTGAGTTGCACATCCACCGATTTCACAGGCCCCAGCCAAGCAGACCCCTGGGACAATCAGCTTTGTGTCCGCTCAGCTACCGCCACGGTAGTCCAGCGGACAGAAAGCGATCGGAAGGCGCGTTGGCGGGCGCCGGCCGTGCTCAGGAGGTGCGTTGGGCCGCGTTCAGACGAGCGTCGGCCCGGGCCCGGGCGGCGACGGCGGCTTCGTCGTCGCCGGTGGCCTCGCTCTTGGCCCGCTCGGCACGGGCGACATCGATGTCCTTGGCCAGCTCGGCGACATCGGAGAGGATGATGACCCGGTTGTCGCGGACCTCCACGAAGCCGCCGTGAACGGCGGCAACCTCCTCGGTCGTCGGCGTCTTGACCCGGACGACGCCGGTCTCCAGGGCGGCGAGGAAGGGGGCGTGGCCGGTGAGGAACGCCACCTCGCCGCCGGCGACGGTGCGGCACACGACCATGTCGGCCTCGCCCGAGTAGAGGATGCGCTCGGGCGAGACGAGCTCGACCTGGAGCGTCACTGCCTTTGAGCGAACATCAGGCGTTCGCCCCTTCCTTCGCCAGCAGGCGGGCCTTCTCGCGCACCGACTCGACCCCGCCGACGTTGAAGAACGCCTGCTCGGGAAGGTCGTCGAGGTCGCCGTTGGTGAGCTGCTCGAAGGACTCGATGGTCTCTTCGATGGTGACGTTCACGCCCTTGACGCCGGTGAACTGCTCGCCGACGTAGAACGGCTGGGACAGGAACTTTTCCACCTTGCGGGCCCGGCCGACGACGAGCTTGTCCTCCTCGGAGAGCTCGTCGACGCCGAGGATGGCGATGATGTCCTGGAGCTCCTTATCGCGCTGCAGGACTTCCTGCGTGCGCCGGGCCACCCGGTAGTGGCGCTCGCCCACGATCTCCGGCGCCAGGATGCGCGAGGTCGACGACAGCGGGTCCACGGCCGGGTAGATACCCCGGGAGGCGATGTCACGGGAGAGCTCGGTGGTGGCGTCGAGGTGGGTGAAGGTGGTGAACGGGGCGGGGTCGGTGTAGTCATCGGCGGGCACGTACACGGCCTGGACCGACGTGATCGACCGGCCCTTGGTGGACGTGATCCGCTCCTGCAACTCGCCCATCTCGTCGGCCAGGGTGGGCTGGTAGCCCACGGCGGAGGGCATACGGCCGAGGAGGGTGGACACCTCGGAGCCGGCCTGTACGAAGCGGAAGATGTTGTCGACGAAGAGCAGCACGTCCTGGCCCTGCTCGTCGCGGAAGTACTCGGCCATGGTCAGCGCGGAGAGGGCGACGCGCAGACGGACCCCGGGCGGCTCGTCCATCTGGCCGAACACGAGGGCGGCCTTGTCCATGACGCCCGACTCCTGCATTTCCAGCCACAGGTCGTTGCCCTCACGGGTGCGCTCCCCCACGCCGGCGAACACCGACACGCCACCGTGCTGGGTGGCCACCCGGTTGATGAGCTCGAGGATGACGACGGTCTTGCCCACGCCGGCGCCGCCGAAGAGGCCGATCTTGCCGCCTCGCACGTAGGGGGCCAGCAGGTCGATGACCTTGATGCCCGTCTCGAACATCTCCGAGCGGGGCTCGAGGTCGGCGAACAGCGGCGCGTGACGGTGGATCTCCCAGCGATCGGTGATCTCGCCCACCTCTTCGCTGGTCACATCGAGGGGCTCGCCGATGACGTTCCACACGTGGCCGAGCACCTTGTTGCCCACCGGCACGGTGATGCCCCGACCGGTGTTCTTGACCGGCGCACCGCGGCGCAGGCCGTCGGTGGGCTTCATGCAGATGGCTCGCACCCGGTTCTCACCGATGTGTTGGGCCACCTCGGCGGTGATGACCAACGGCTTGCCCTCGAGGTCGACAGTCATCGTCACCGCGTAGTTGATCTCCGGCAGGGAGTCGGGCGGGAACTCGATGTCGACCACCGGGCCGGCGATGGCGACGATGCGCCCGTCCTTGGCCCCGTTTTCGGATGTCTGACTCATCTGTACGCTCCTGAACGGTCGAGGTGGTCCAAGAAGAACTCGCGGTTCAGGACCGTGTCGGGGAAGTAGTCGGGCTTGCCGCCGGTCTTGGCCAGGCGCAGCGCCTCGGCGCCGCCCACGATCTCCATGATCTCGGTGGTGATGCCGGCCTGGCGCACCTTGTTGGCCACGGTGGCCAGGCTCTTGATGAGATCTTCGGCATTGTCGGTGGCCGCCTTCATGGCCCGCTGGCGGGCGGCCTGCTCGCTGGCTGCGGCGTCGAGCATGGCTGCGAACACCCGACCCTCGACGTAGCGGGGCAGCAGACGCTCGAGGATCTGGCCGGGCTCGGGCTCGAACTCATAGGCGGCCTGGGGGCCGTCGCCGGCCGCATCCGCGATGGCGTCGCGCTCCAGGGGCAGCAGGCGGACGTTGACCACCTTCTGGGTGCCCATGGACAGGAACCGGGTGTAGACGAGCTCGACCTGGTCGGTGCCGCCCGGGTCGCCGGAGCCCCGCTCGTAGCGGGCCATGGCGGCCTGGGCCACCCGCCGGGCGTCTTCATACGACGGCACCTCGGCGTAGCCGGAGAAGGCATCGCCGATGCGATAGTCGCGGTAGCGGAAGTACCCCTCCACCTTCTTGCCCGACAGCGTCAGTTCGTAGTCGCGACCGTCGGCTACATGCGCCATCAGCGCTCGCTCAGCCGTGCGGATGACGGTGGAGTTATAGGCGCCGGCCAGGCCCCGGTCGGCGCTGATGACGATGAACCCGACCTTGCGGACCTGCTCACGCTCCTGGAGAAGCGGGTGGTCGAGGCCGGCCCCGCCGGCGGCCAGGTTGCCCATGACCGCGGTGATCTGCTCGGAGTACGGCCGCGCCGCAGCCACCCGCTGCTGAGCCTTGACGATGCGGCTCGCGGCGATCAGCTCCATGGCCCGGGTGATCTTCTTGGTGGACTGGATGCTCTTGATACGGCGGCGGAGGACTCGCTCCTGCCCACTGGCCACGGGCTACTTGCCTTCGGCCTTGGCCGTCGTCGCCGCGGTCGCGCTGGTGACCTG
>JANMRJ010000971.1:0-3511 GCA_031370985.1 Acidimicrobiales bacterium | reverse complement strand
GGGCGCTGGAAGTGACCGCCATCACCCCTGACGGGGACTACCTCTTCATTCCCCTCGATCTGACCATGCCGAGATGACCACGAAGGAAGGACTGGATTTGATGCTTCGGAGACCACTGGTGATGCTCACCGCTATGGCCCTGTCGCTCACCGCCTGCGCCGCGGAGAGCAGCAACCCGGCCTCGCCGTCGAAAGCCCCCCGCCCGACGTCGACGGCCACGCTTGACATCGTCGAACCGGCTTCGGGATCGAGCTTCCCGGGGGGTTCGGTGACGGTACGCCTCGACCTTCAGGGCGCCCGGATTGTGGCCGAGGCGACGAAGGTCCTCAAGCCCGACGAGGGTCACATCCACCTTCTTCTCGACGACAAGCTGCAGTCCATGACCTTCGGCCTCGAGGACCGGATCCAGGCGTCGCCTGGCACCCACCTCCTGCTCGCCGAATTCGTCGCCGGCGACCACGCCCCGTTCAACCCCCGGGTGATCGTGACCAGGACCTTCATCGTCCCGCCGTCGCCGTGACCCTCGGCCGAGGGCACTACTTGGCGGTTGGTGCCAGCTTCCTTTCGGCGGCGTCCTGATGGCACGATCGGTCGGGTAGCGACACTGCTCCATCCGCCAGATCCAGAAACTCCGGCGCGACTGTTCGGCGCCCTACTGCGGGTTTCAGGCTTATCTTGGCCGTACCCCTACCAGGACGCCTACGGCATCACGATGCTCCGGCTCTACAGCTCGGTGTTCGCGATGTGGATCGGCCTCGTACTCGTGCTCGCCGGCGGCGCCCTCGCCGGCGTCGACTCCGGGAGGGCATGGTTCCCGGGCGCGTCCATGGTGGCCGGGCTGGCCATCCTGCTCGGCCTCAACGTGGTCAACCCGGAGGCGATCGTGGTGCGCCACAACGTCGACCGTGCGGCCAGGACCCAGAAGGTCGACCCCGGCTACCTGGCCGAGATTTCGGACGACGCGGTCCCCGCGCTGGTCCGTGCCCTCCCCCGCCTGCCCGAGCCGGCCCGCACCCAGGTCGTGGCCGCTGTGTGCGACGGCACAGAGCCGTCATTCGACGGTTGGGCCGCGGCCAACACCTCCCGCCGGCGGGCGATGGACGCCCGCCGGCAGGTGTGCCGGCCCGGGGGGATCAGGCGATGAGGAACTCCTTGCCGGAGTCGGCGACGACCACCTCCGGGCGGGGGTGCTTGGGCGGCCGGCCCCGGGGCCGCTTGACGGCCAGGACCTTGCCCTTGAAGAACAGGCGCCCACCCCACACCCCGTAGGGCTCACGGCGGATCAGGGCGGCCTCGAAGCAGGCCTCCCGGACCGGGCACCCACCGCAGAAGGCCTTGGCCCGGGCGATGTCGTCGAGCTGCTCGGAGAAGAACAGCGCCACCAGGTTCCCGGTCCCGTCGTTGCACCGCGCGTTGGCCCACAGCCACGTCTCGCCCTCGCCCTGGTCACAGCCGTTGCCCTGGTCGCCGTGAACCTGGTCGAACTCCTCATTTTCCCGCCGCTCGGCCAGCATCTGCTCGCTCCTCTCGGTCTCTGTGTTCTGTGTGTGTCAGTCGATGGGTGGTTTGGAAATGAGAAAGGCCGCCGGGAGTTCCCGGCGGCCTTGGGGCCTTCTGTGGAGGGGTGGGGGTTGGTTACCCCGGTGTTGCGCCTCCTGGGCCCCATGGCCGCTCGATGTAGTTGTGAAGGCCGAACGACCGCTCGGCGGCGTGCGGTGCGGTGGTCATGCCCGACAGCACGGTGGCGAGATCCGTGACCGCTCGCAGGCGCGCGACATCGCAACCGACGCCGACGTGCTTGGTCGCGTGCTGCCAGGTCATTACTCGCATGGGTACATCGTGGCCACCCCCTACACCGCCCGTCAACCGAATTTCACGAATTCTTGAGAAGATGGATCCCATGCCGATGCGGACCGAGTGCAAGAACTACGAGAGCCGGACCTACCCGACCGGCGAGACGGTACGGAAGTGCAACATCGACCTCGCCCCCGAGGCGCCCTGGCGATGCCCGGAAAACTGCGTCGGCTTCGCCCCCCGGCTGGCCGACATCAACTGGGCCCACGGCACCCTGCTCGCCCCGCCATCCCCGCCCGAGCCGCCCGGCCTGGGCCACGGCGCGGCCGAACTGCTCGATGAGGCCGAGGACATCGTCAACGCCGCCGGCCCGCGGATCATGGCCGAGCTGGGCGTCGACCAAGACCGCCAGAAGGCCCCGTGGTGGAAACGCCTGCGCAAGAAGTAGCGCCGGTGCTGGGTCATTGTCAGGCTCGTAGGCGCTGCTATGTGCAGCAGTCCTGGCGGGTCACACCGACTGGAGGGCGTCGGTAGGAGCCAGCCTGGCCGCCCGTACGGCCGGGTACAGGCCGGCGACCCCGCCGATGGCAACCGCGGCCGCCAGCGCTCCAGCCAGGCTCGCCGGGGGCACGACGACCATCCAGTGGCGGCTGGCCGCGTAAGCCCATGTCACTCCTCCGCCCAGGCCGGCGCCGGCCACGCCACCGAGGACCGACAGCAGCAGCGACTCCGACAGGAACTGGCCGCGGATCTGGCGCCGGGTTGCGCCCAGGGCACGGCGGAGGCCGATCTCGGACCGCCGTTCCAGGACCGAGATGACCATGACGTTGGCGATCCCGACCCCGCCGACGAGCAGGGCGACGCCACCGAGGCCGAGCAGGAGCGCGGTAAGGGCCTTCTTGGTCGCAACCTGAGCCTCGAGGGCGTCCGACGGACGGCTGACCTTTACCTCCTCGGGGTTGGCCGGGTTGGCGGTCGCCGGCAGCACGTCGCGGACCGCCTCCACCTGGTCCTCGGCCGAGCGGGTGTAGATGGTGGTCGGGTTGCCGCTGAAACCGAGCAGCGACTCGGCCACGGGGAAGCCGATCATCGCCGAACGGTCGATCTCCGGCGCCAGCACAATCGGGTCGAGGATGCCGACGACGGTAAACCACTGGTCGCCCACCAACACCAGCACCGAGGGGTCGGCGCTGCGGAGGCCCAGCCGCTCTGCCGCCACCGCGCCGAGGACCACAGCCTGGTAGCGCTCAGTAGCAGCGTCGAGGAAGCGACCGGTCGCCACCGTCGCCCCGAGCACGCCGAGCAGATCAGTGCGGGTTGCCCGCACCGCCAGCCCGCCCGATTGCTGAGACGAGATGAGGTCGCTGCGGCGCACGATCGCCGACACGTTCCCCGTCGCGCTCACCGACTCCACCGGGCCGATGCGGGCGATCATCCCGACCGACTCCTTCGGGAGCGACGCGTTCTCGCCGAACAGGGTCTGGCCGGGGCTCACCGTGAGCAGGTTGGTGCCCAATCCGCGGAGCTGGGCCAGCAGGTCAGCCTTGCTTGACGAGGAGATTCCGAGCACGGCCACCATGGCGGCAATACCGATGGCGATGCCGAGTCCGGAGAGGCCGGTCCGGAGCCGGCGGGGGGGCCGGCCGACCCAGCCCACCCGCCGGAACTCGCCGACCGCCCACCCCCGCACAGAGATACCACCGGGGACAATGCCCGG
>JANMRJ010000700.1:0-10929 GCA_031370985.1 Acidimicrobiales bacterium | reverse complement strand
ACACAGGACCGACCGCGCCAACGGTCGGGAAGGAGGCCGCCATGCGCGTGAACCCCGCTCGAAAACTTGCCTCAAACGTCCAAGACTGAAGGCTCAAGCGGAGCTAGCGGCCATGACCTCGAGGGGCTGACCCCAGGCCGGCGCCGGCCCCTCCGGAGCGTTGGTCAATCGGGGGTCGAAGAGCGCCGCGGATTGACCAAACGCTCGGCACTTCAGCCCCACCGCCCGGTCCGGGTCAGCCTTCGAGGTCGCCGAGGTCGGCGGGAACATCGACGGCGTGCTCCCGGAGGGCGGCGAGCGGCACGATGTCGGTGGCCCGCTCGTGGGTCGACGCCAGCACCACGTGGGCAGCCGCTCCGTCGAGGTGGGCGCGGAACCAGTTTGCCGCCGTGACGCACCAGCGATCGCCGGGCACCAGCCCAGGGAAACCGAAGTGCGGCGCCGGCGTGATTAGGTCGTTGCCGATGCCACGCTGATGCTCAAGGAACTCCGATGTCACCACCGCGCAGATGGTGTGACTGCCCCGGTCCTGCGGCCCGGTGTTGCAGCACCCGTCGCGGTAGAAGCCGGTCATGGGGTCGGTGCCGCAGGGCTCCAGCTCGCCGCCGAGCACGTTGCGATCGGTCGTCATACGGGCAGTATCGCCGGTCGTGACTGCGCCTGCGCCCCGGCACCATCGTGCCGCTCAACGGCTACCTCCCGGACCGCCACCAGGCGCCGAAGTGGCAGGCCCAGCTCCTTGCCGACCCAGCTCCGGGCCAGGTGTTCGCCGGCGGCAAGCCGGTCTGGGTCGATGTCGGGGAGGTAGAGCGACCGCACGCACATCACGCCGACCGCGGCGCTCGTGATCCGGCAGGCGAAGCGCCGGCGCACGTCGCCCACGAGACGGAGTCCGTGGGAACCGACGAGGCCGACGGCGTCAGTGAGCGGGCGATCGTTCGGGTAGGCGAGCCCTCGGCGACGCAACACGGCTAGCAGGCGCGCGTAGTGGGCGGTGTCCGACGCGGTCCTCGGGCGAGTTGACGGGACAAGGGCGACGAATGTCCCGCCCGGTCGGAGCACCCGCGCCACCTCCGCCAGGGCCGCGTCCACGGGCTGCATGAGCATCAGGGCCATCGAGCAGACGACGGTGCCGACCGAACCGTTCGCCAAAGGCAGCGCCGCGGCATCGGCCCGCGCCACACGGTCACACCCGTGCTGGCGTACGTTCGCCAGCTCCGACTGCGAGAGGTCGACGCCGACCCAACCCCGGCCGGCGAGCGCCGGCGCCAGCGGGCCACTGCCACAGGCCAGGTCCAGCACCGGCCCGGCGCCCGCGGCCTCGACGACCCAGTCATAGGGCGTGGCGCCCTGGTCGGTGGCGTGGGCGAGGACATCCTCGGTGATGCCGGGATGCTGCTCGTGGAACCGTCGCAGGTAGTCGGCCCAGCCGCCCTCGGGATCTGTCACCGGCAGGAGGCTGCCCGGCAATCGCGATGGACCATCGGGACCGACACTACGGGCGCCCCGGCGCCGGCGCCCGACGCTGTATCGGCCGTGCTAATCGAACGGCTGCAGCAACGGGAGGGTTTCGTTGCCGATTCCGAGGGTCGGTAGACAGCGCGGCTAGGACCACATCCTCTACATGTCCTGCAGCGGAATCTGTGAATTCCGTCGTCGGGCCAGGAGAGGGCGACCGGAGCCCCAGCCTGCCGGCTGAGGTCGACACCGGCGTGAAGGCCGCCGCGATGTGACTCGCCTGGACCAGCGAGGCCGGTGTGGAGGGAGTCGACAGCGACCCACACCCGTCGCTCACGAGGCCACGGCGAGCAGCAGGGCCGCGAATTGGGCAGCCACCGCCCGGGGGTCGACGGCGACCGGATCGACGACCGAGGTGAGCACGACGCCGTGGGCGACGGCGACCAACAGTCCAGCGCTGGCGTCGGGATCGACCCACGCCGGAAGCCGTCCCGCGGCCCGCTGTTCAGAGATCTGGTCCGCCAGGAAGCCTCGCAGCTGGGCGAACAGTTCCCGAACTCCGGACTCGAGCTTCGGGAGCCGGGAGGCGTGGAGGAGCGCCTCGAGGTAGATGGGAGCATCGGCGGAGACAGCATCGAACCCCGCCATGAGCGCCTCCACGGCCGCCAGCATGCGGACCTTCGGATCGCTGTCGTGGCCGGCAAGGATGGACAGGACGGGGTCGAGCTGGTCGCGGATGACGCCGAGCAGGGCCTGGGTCAGCAGCTCGTCCTTCGATCCAAAGTGGTAAGTGATCGATCCGAGGTTGGCCTCAGCCCGGGCCGCGATCGCACGCGACGTGGCACCGGTGATGCCGTTGCTGCGGAGGCAGTCGACCGCGGCTCGCAGGAGCCGCTCCCTCGTGGTCCCGGCACCGGAATCCGTAGATTCTTTATACATACGAGTGTATGATAGTCGACGTGCTCTTGGTCCTCGTCGTCGTCGTGATCATCGCCGTCGCCGTCGCCGTCGCCGTTGGCGTGTCGGGAGCGACGAAGCGGCCGAGCCAGCCTGGACCGAGCCTCTCCGGCGATCGCGTAACCACGGCCGTGCTGATCGCCGCAGCCATCTGGAGTGCGGGCCTCCTGGCCGCGGCGGCGCTCATGCCGGCGTACACGTCGGCGTCCGTCTCCACCTCTGATCCCACATCTCTGTCGGGAGAAATTCCGGACCCAACGGATGTCGTGGTCCACAGGTCGAGTGCCACGCTCGTGCAGGTCAACGGCATCGGGGTGTTGGTGCCGATGGCGATCCCCTTCCTGGCCGTCGCCACTGTGGCGGTGGTCCTACAGCGCCGACGGGTCCTGGCCAGGCCCCGGGCGGGCGCGCTGGCGTGGACGGTGACCGGCCTGCTCGGCGGGTGCTGCGTCGTGGCCATGCTGTCGGTAGGCGTCTTCCTGCTCCCGGTGGTGGTGCCGCTCGTGATCGCGTGCAGCCGCGCCCCTGGGGTTGGCATGGCTTCGGGGCGCGCTCCAGAGTCACGCTCCGCGTAAGCGGGCGCCCCGATCAAGAGGGCGCCAGGCCGGTTCTCTACCGGCGCCCGTCAACGGCCCCGGGCGAGATCATCGCCCGCGCCGGGTTGTGCGCGGATTCTGCCGCGGTGGACGTTCGCGCCCACCAGAGTGTGCCAGTGGATGCCCGCGTCCGGCATCGCCGGCGGTCGCTGAGCCGAGCCGGGAGCGCAATTATCCGATTGCCTGGTACTATCAACCATATGGTAAGTAGCCCCGCCGCCGGTCCTCGACGGGCACCCGCGCCGACCGATCGCCAGCGGGATGCCGAGCGGTCCCGCTGGCGGCTGTTGGACGCAGCGTTGGAGGAGTTCTCGGCCAAGGGTTTTGCCGGCGCCCGGGTGGGCAACATCGCCGAGCGCGCCGGCGTGAACAAGCAGCTGATCAACTACTACTTCGACGGCAAGGAGGGCCTGTACCGGGCGGTGCAGCGCGCCTGGCTGGAGCGCGAGGCGGCCACTACCGGGTCCGACGCCCCCCTCGGGGATGTCGTCACCAGCTACCTCCACCACGCGCTCGCCGATCCGAGGCCCATGCGCCTGGTGATCTGGCGGGGCTTGTCGGAGCCTGGAGATGAGCCGCCCGACACCACCCCTGAGCGGGAGAATCTGTCGAGCCTGCTCCGGCGCCAGGCGACCGGGGAGCTGGCCGGCGACCTCGACGTGGCCGCGGTACGACTGCTGCTCATCGCTGCGGTCGCCGCCCCCGTCGCCATGCCGCAGCTGGTGCGCAAGCTCTTCGGCCTTGATCCTTCGACACCGGAGTTCGAGGAACGCTACGGCGACGCGTTGCGCCGGATCGTCCTTCGCTTGGCCGGGGACTCCACGGTTGCCAGCCGCCCGACGGGACATGGCTGTCCATCGTGATTTTCACCGACGCCGAGCTCGCCTACCTCGCCACCCAACGACTGGGTCGTTTGGCGACTTCCCAACCCGACGGCACTCTGCAGGTGAGCCCGGTGGGGTTCGCCTACAACCCGTCTCGCGACACCATTGACATCGGCGGCCACAACCTGGCCGCCAGCCGAAAGTTCCGCAACGTCGCGACCAACGGCCGGGCGGCGTTCGTCGTCGACGACCTCGCTTCTGTCCAGCCGTGGCGAGTGCGATGCCTGGAAATCCGCGGTCATGCCGAGGCGCTGGTCGATGCGGTCGACTCCACGGCACCCTTCGCCAGCCCGATCATCCGCATCCATCCCACGAGGATCATCAGCTTCGGGATCGACCCGGCCAACCCCGCAGCCGGCAAGCGGAACGTGACCTCCGACTCCGACCACGACTGAAAGTTCCTCACTCATGTCGACGGCCATCGCCTTCTCCGCGTACGGCGGCCCCCAGGTTCTCGAGCCAGTCGAGCTCGCAGAGGAGCAACCCGGACCAGGTCAGCTTCGGGTCCGTGTGAAGGCGGCCGGCGTCCAGCCCTTCGATGCCATGTTCCGCAGCGGCGCCGCTCACCAATGGATGCCCGCACGGTTCCCCCAGCGGCTCGGCAACGAGTTCGCCGGTGTCGTTGATGCGCTCGGCGAGGGGGTTACCGGGTTCTCGATCGGCGATGAGGTGCTCGGGTGGGCGCTGTTCGCGTCCTACGCCGAGCACGTCACCATCGACACGGCGCAGATCGTGCCGAAGCCGGGCGGCATGCCCTGGGCCGAGGCTGGAGTCCTTGCCGCCTCGGGTCAGACGGCACACACCGCCATGACCGAACTGGGCGTCGGTCCTGACGACACGGTGCTGATTCATGCCGCCGCCGGCGGAGTGGGCACGTTCGCGGCGCAGATCGCCGTCGCCAGCGGCGCGACGGTCATCGGTACGGCCAGCGCCGGCAACCACGGCTACCTCCGGACCCTGGGCGCGATCCCCGTCGCCTATGGGGACGGCCTGGCCGAGCGGGTCCGCCAGCTCGCTCCTGACGGCGTGACAGCCGCGCTCGACGCGGCCGGCACCCCAGAGGCACTGCACACCTCCCTTGAGCTGCTGCAGGATCGCAGCCGCGTCGGAGCGGTCGCCTTCAACCAAGCCGCTGACGCGCTCGGAGTGCGTCGAATCAGCACGGACCGCTCGGCGACGCGACTAACCGAGCTGACGCGACTGTACGGCGAGGGCAGATTGCTCATCCGGCAACGCTCGTATCCGCTGACCGAGGCCGCCCAGGCCCACCGCGAAATCGAGACCGGTCACGTCAAGGGCAAGCTCGTGCTCATCGTCGATTGAGATGGGAGCGGCAGGCGAACCGCCGGCGTTACAGCTCCTCGGCGAGCTTGGGCTCCAGCTTGGAGAAGACGTAGACGCCCAGCGCCAGCGTCGCCGCCGACACGCCAACCAGGTACAGCATGTCGAGAAGGGGCGGGAAACGGAGGTCGTAGAGGCAGTCCCGGTAGGCCTCGACGAAGCGGACCATGGGGTTCAGTTTGTAGAGGGTGAACAGCTCGGGGCGGCTCTTCAGCGCCTTGCTCACGTAGCTGATCGGGTACACGATCGGCGTGGCGTAGAACCAGATCTGCAGCAGTATCCCGATGAAGTGCTGCACGTCGCGGAAGTACACGTTGAGCACGCTCAGGAGCAGGCCGATGCCGACGACGTACATCGTCTGGATGAGCACCAGGGCGATCACCGGCAGTATCCAGGGCAGGACCATGTTGCCGAACACCAGGAGGACGACGGCGAGGACGGCGAGCTCCAGAAGGAACGACACCACCCAGGAGGCGATGTTCGACACGACGAGGATCTCACGCGGGAAGAAGACCTTCTTGATGAGGTTCGAGTTGGCGATCAGGGCGCCCATCGACCCCGACATCCCGTTGGAGAGGAAGTTCCACGGCAACAGGCCACACAACAGGAACAGGGCGAAGACGTGCAGCCCGCTCGGGTCGCCAACTGTTGGGTCGACCTTCAGGAAGAAGCGGAAAACGACGGTGAAGATCACCATGGTGGCCAACGGGTTCAGCAGTGACCACGTCCAGCCCAGGACCGACCGCTTGTACTTCCCCCGCAGCTCGCGGAGGGTGAGGTTGACGAAGAGTTCTTTGGACTCGTTGAGTTCGGCGAGAGAGCTCACTCGGCGAGCCGGCGGCTGACGGCCGCGCCATAGCGGAGGAGCCGCTGCGAGGCCCGCCGGGCCACCTCGACCGGGCCGCCGGCCTTGAAGTACTCACGGGCCAGTGCCACCTCCGCTCGCAGCCGGGGCCGGCGGGTAACCGCCGCGGCCAGCTCGGACATGTTGTGGTACCCGACGGGGGCGGCCAGATCGGCGGCCCGGCGGGGCGCCCGGCAGAACTTCACCAGGGGTGCCAGCACACGGGTCCACGTGTGGCCCGGCATGACCTCGGCCAGGCGGGCCCGGCACTCGGCGTTGGCCGCCTCGTCGTCGAGCAGGGTGTATAGCGCCTCCTCCAGCGCCTCAATGTCGCCGGCCGGCACGGTGAGGCCCAGGCCCTTGCTGTCGATCAGGTCGGCGAAGGTATCGCCGGCGGTGGCGACGATCGGCAGGCAGGTCCACAGGTAGTCGAGGATGCGGGTGCGGAAGGAGAACGCGGTCTCGACGTGGTCGAGGTGGGTGCTGACCCCGATGTCGGCTTCGAGCAGGTAGTTCTGGCGGTCGGCGTACTCGACCCAGCCCTCGTTGAAGAACACGTACTTGTCGGTGAGGCCGAGCGAGTCGGAGAGGGCACGGGCGGCGACGGCCATGCGCATCTCGGGCACGTCGGGGTTGGGGTGCTTGAGGCCCAGGAAGAAGAGGCGGACATCGGGCCGGCGCTGGCGGAGGCGGTCAATGGCGTGCAAGAGGGTCAGCGGGTCGAACCAGTTGTAGATGCCGCCGCCCCAGAGGATCACCTTGTCATCGACACCGATGCCCGGAACGACGCCCTTGAGCGCCTGGCGGGTGTGCACCGGCGCCTCGTCGGGCACGCCGAACGGCGCCACCGCGATGAGCGACCCCATCGTCTCGTCCGCGTCGTAGTTCTTCGGGTTGATGCGGCCGACGGCAGAGAGCTGGCCCAGCCAGAAGTCGCGCTGCTTGTCGGAGGCGCACAGGAAGAAGTCGCCCCGGGTGAGCTGGTCGTTGAGGGCGGTGGTGCAGTCGCTCACCGTGCGGGCCCGGCCCTCGGCGCCCTGGTCCTTGGCCTGCTCCAGCTGCTCAAGGTGGAACGGGTTGTAAATGTCGGCAATAAGGACCTTGTTGCTGTCGATGAGCCAGCGGAACGTCGACAGGATCAGGCCCTGGAAGATGAACACGTCGCACCAGCGCTCAAGGCCCCGCATCTCGGCCAGCCCAGCCGAGCGGATGGAAAACCTCGGGTGGGTGATGGAGCAGGCGCCGGTGGTGACCAGCTCGACGTTGTGGTCCTCGGAGAGGGCGACGGCCATGGCCCACGCTCGAATGGCCGGCCCGGCCATTCGGGCGGCGAGCGGCTCGCCGGTGGCGATGACGATCTTGCGGCGAGCGTTGAACGCTTCGTCGATGCCGAACGCCTCCACCAGGACCCGGTGGGCGGCCTCGTAGCGGGGGTGGGCGTACGCCGGCTCCAGGGCCTGACGGAACAGCGGCAGCAGCTCGGTGTCGGTGCGCCGGCGCTCGGCTTGGAGGCGCCGGCGGTCCTCGGCCAGAGACGGCAGCTGGTCGACCAAGGCGTCGATGGCGAAGACCGGCGCCAGCGTCTCGCGGGAGACGGTAACCATCTCGTCCTCGGGGCCGGCGGCCGGCGGCTGGCTCGCCAGGTCCAGGATGGCGTTGTCGGCGTCGCCCCGGGAAAGACCCCGGCGGGTGGCGAGGAGGAGGGCGGCGGGCAGGGCCTTGGCCAGCAGGTCGTCGCCCAGGTTCTTGTACAGACTGAAGAGGGCATTGCGCTCAAGGAGGTAGTGCTCCCGCCACGGCCCGTAGCTCTTCATGGACGCGTGGTGGCGGTGGAAGGCCACCGATGTCGGCACGTAGCGCACCCGCCAGCCCAGCAGGTTCAGGCGCCAGCCCAGGTCGACGTCCTCGTAGAACATGAAGTACCGGTCGTCGAAGCCGTCGACCGCCCGGTAGACGCCGGCCCGCACAAACATGGCTGCCCCAGTGGCGAAAAGGACATCCTTCGGCTTGTCCCACTCGCCGGTGTCGGGCTGCTCGCATTCGCGCTTGTAGCCCATGCCGTACCAAGTGAGGGAGCCATCGACGAAGTCGATCCGCTCGCCGTCCCAGTCGAGCACCTTGCTGGCCACGCAGGCCACGTCGGCCTGGGCGTGGAGCACCTCCACCGCGGCGGTGATCCACTCCGCACCGGGGCGGGCGTCGTTGTTGATGAAGGCCAGGTACTCCCCGCTGGCCTTCGACGCTCCGAGGTTGCACCCGCCGGCGAAGCCCCGGTTGGTCTCGGATTCGACCACCCGTACATCGGGCGCTCCGGCCCGGATGCGCTCGCCGCTGTCGTCGCCCGAGGCGTTGTCGACGACGATGAGCTCGAGCTGGTCCGCCGGCCAGTTCACGCTGGCGAACGACTTGAGGCAGGTGATGGTGTCCTCGGCGCCCCGGTAGTTGACCAGGACCACCGAAACCATTCCGGCGCGAATGGCCGGAGGCTTGTTCATCACGTCTCCCCCATCATGCGTCGAAGCTGTCTGAGGACCACCGGCCGCCGAGGGCCACGAAGCCGCCGGACTCCCGCGGCGTGCCGTGCTCAACGTCGAAGCGGAGGCAGCGGCGTAGGTAGTCGTACTGGTGAGTGGTGGTGTAGTCGACCACCGATGCGGACAGGTCGTAGGTGCCGGGCTGGAGCATCAGGTTGGGGACGTGCAAGTCGACGACGCCGTCACCGACGATCTCGTCGGGCACAAAGCCGGCGTCACGGGTGTGGTGGGCCCACAGCCACATGCCGTCGAGGGTCTCCAGGGCCAGGCCGAAGACGGGCTTGGCCAAGGGCTTTTCGGCCCGGTAGTGCAACCGGAACGTGATCGCGTCGCCGGTGGACGGATGGCTGGTCGCCCGGCCGGCGGCATCGAGGAGAGCGATGTCGACCAGCCTGGCCTCCCCGGAGCCCCATCGGCTCTCAGCCACCTCGGGCGCGACCTCGACGCGGTCCTCGTGGCCCTGGTCGACGTACTGGTCGACGATCTCCTCGGAGCGGCCTTCGTCGACGATCTGCCCGTCCTTCAGCCACGCCACCCGGTCGCACATAGTGCGCATAGCGTCGGCCGCGTGGCTGACGATCACGACCGTCTTGCCGGCCCGGCGGAAGTCGGCAAACTTCTCGTTGCACCGGCGCTGGAAAACGGCGTCGCCCACGGCCAGGACCTCGTCGACCAGCAGGACATCGGGGTCGATGTTGATGGCGACGGAGAACCCGAGCCGCACGTACATGCCCGAGGAATAGTTCTTCACCGGCTGGTCGATGAAGCGCTCCAGGCCGGCGAAGCCGACGATCTCGTCGAAGCGGGCCGTCAGCTCCTTCTTGGACAAGCCCAGGATCGACCCGTTGAGGAAGACGTTCTCCCGGCCCGACAGCTCCGGGTGGAAACCCGAACCAAGCTCCAACAGGGCGGCCATCTTGCCCCGGGTGCGGATCTTGCCGTCGTCGGGGCGCAGGATCTTGGCGATGCACTTGAGCAGGGTCGACTTCCCCGACCCGTTCTCGCCGATGAGGCCGAACGTCGTCCCCTCCTCGATCTCAAGGGAGACATCGCGCAGGGCCCAGAACTCGTCGTACTTGACCCGCCCGCCCCGCATGATCGTGGCCTTCAGCGAGCGGTTGCGCTCGTGGTAAAGCCGGAACCGCTTGCTGACGCCTTCGACGACGATCGCCGGTTCAGCCACAGGGCCTAGCCACGAAGGGCGCGCAGGCGGGAGTACGCGTCCCGCGCCTTCTTCGACCACCGCATTGTCCGGGTAGCCAGCACCTCGTCGAGGTGGTCCCGGACCGCGGCGGCTTCGGTGCGGGAACCGTCGGACTCGGCGCGAGCCGCGTCGAGATCCTCGCCCACGCCGGCCAGCCGGGTGGCGAGGTCGTCGGCCCGCTTCTCGGCCAGCTCGGCCTGGCCCTGCAGGTCCTGCACCGTTGCCCGGGCCGCCGACAGCTCGCCTTGCAGGGCGGCGATGCGCGCCCGCTGGGTCTCGGCGTCGGCCCGCAGCTTGGCCACCGCAGCCTCGGCGTCGTCGGGCACGGCCCGCAGCACGAACTGGTAGGTCGCCGACTCGGGGTCGGCCCGGACGGCGTCGACCACTTCAGGGGCGTACTCAGACTCACGGACGGGGACCGGCGTGTCGAAGAAGCCGGCAGTCGTCCGGCGCACGTCGATGGGCACCAGGCCGGCGTCGCGGAACATGTCCTCGACCGACGAGCGGGTGAAAAAGCGCACGTGGGTGCTGTCGAGCAGGCCGAGGTCCTGGTAGTCGAAACGGCCGGCGAGGAGGGCGAGGCGCACGCTGCCGTGGGCGATGTTGGGGATCGACGCCACCACGCTGCCGCGGTCGGCCAGGAGCCGGCGGGCGTTGCGGAGCACGGCCAACGGGTCGCGCAGGTGCTCCAGGACGTCGCCGAAGACGATCACATCGAAGCGCTGGTCGCCGAACGCCTCGACGAAGTCCATGGTCTCCACGTCGCCGAGGACAAGGTGCTCGACGTGCGGGCGGGCCTCCTCGGCGGCCTCCGCGTCGGACTCGACCGCCCACACCGTGCAACCCCGTTCGCCCAGGGCCTCGGCCAGGTAGCCGGTGGCGCAGCCCACGTCGAGCACCCGCTTGGTGCCTCCGACCAGCTCGACCATCAGCGTGTGGCTGTTGTTGCGGTTCGAGAGGTCGACGTCGGTGTCGTACCGGGGGCCGTCCATTCCTGTCCCCAACCCTACTCCCGGGCTGCGGTTGCCTCCCTCCGCGGACCAGCCGGGGCCAGCCCGGCCACCTACGGCGGTCGAGTGAGCAGTTGACCCGGTATATCCGGGTCAACTGC
>JANMRJ010000684.1:0-6526 GCA_031370985.1 Acidimicrobiales bacterium | reverse complement strand
CGCTGTGCCGGGAGGACTGCCGAGGCCTGTGCCCCACGTGCGGACAGGACCTCAACGAGGGCGACTGCGACTGCCCGCCGGCCGCGGCGGATGTCCGTTGGGCGGCCCTCGATGTGCTCCGGCTCTCTGCTGAGGAGTAACATCGTCGGCTTATGGCTGTCCCGAAGAAAAAGACGTCCAAGGCCAAGAGCCGCAGCCGGCGAGCCTCCGCGTGGCGCCTGGGCAGCCCGCCCCGGAGCACGTGCCCGCAGTGCCGCCAGGTGAAGCTTCCCCACGTCGTCTGCGCCAACTGCGGATGGTACGGAGGCCGCCAGGCCATCGAGGTTGACTAGGGGCGTACCCGCGGATCTGGCGTCGCACGTGAAGCTGCCCATCGCCGTCGATGTCATGGGGGGCGACAAGGGCCCCGGTGAGATCGTCGCCGGTGCCCGGGAGGCGGCGGCCCGCTTCGGTGTGCCCGTGGTCCTCGTCGGCCGGCCGGGGGACATCGACGACCCCGGCGACCTGGAGGTCTGGGCTGCCACCGAGGTCATCGACATGGCCGACGACCCGATGCAGGGCGTCCGGCGCAAGAAGGACGCCTCGATGGTGCGCGCCGCCGAGGCCGTGCGCGATGGCCGGGCGTCGGCCATGGTCAGCGCCGGCAACACCGGCGCGGCGATGGCCAGCGCCCTCCTGCGCATGGGCCGGATCTCCGGCGTGGCCCGCCCGGCCATCGCCACGATGCTCCCGGTCCCAGGATCCACGCCCACGGTCCTGCTCGACAGTGGGGCCAACGCCGAGTGCACACCGCCCTGGCTTCTCCAGTTCGCCCAGATGGGGGCGGCCTACGCCGGGTTGCGCCTGGGCAAGGCCGAGCCGCTGGTGGGCCTGCTGTCGATCGGCGAGGAGAAGAGCAAGGGGAACGAGCTGGTCAAAGGGGCCCACGCCCTGCTGGCCGAGGCCGGCGCCCTGTCGACGGGCCGTTTCGTCGGCAACGTCGAGGGCCGCGACGTCCTCACTGACGCGGCCGACGTGGTGGTCACCGACGGCTTCACCGGCAACGTGGTGCTGAAGACCTTGGAGGGGTCGGTGCGGGTCGTCGTCGATGCCCTGCTCCTGGCCATGACCTCCACCGAGGAGGCCCGGGGGGCGGCCAAGGTGCTGCTCCCCGCCCTGCTGCCCCTGCAGGCCGAGCTCGACCCCGACACCTACGGCGGGGCTGCCCTGCTCGGCGTGGACGGGGTTTGCATCATCAGTCACGGGTCGTCGTCGGCCCGGGCCATCGTGAACGCAATCGGTCTGGCGGCCGATATGGTGGCCGGCGACCTGGTCGGCAGCATCCGCCGGGCCGTCACGCCTCGATAGGCGAGGGGAGGCCGGCGGCGGCGAGACGGTCCGCTCAGGAACTTCCGAGCGCGTCCTCCCGCCAACGCCGAACGGCCATCACGTCGAAACGGGCCCCGACGAAGACGATCTCCGTGGGGGGCCAGTCCCCGGTCTCGCGCCGTCGGCGCAGCGGCTCACCGATTTCCATGCACTCGATGGAACCCGTCGAATCGCCGACGACGAGCATCACGGGTGCCGGCTGGTCAGCCCAGTAGTCGGCGTGGCGGGCCTCGGTGATCCGGAAGCGGCGGGTGTCGTCATCCGGGCGGTGCCTGAGGTGTGAGTCTCCCGGATCCAGCCGCAAGTACACCCGCGTGCCGGTGGCGCGGCCGTCGTCGTCCTTGAACTCGATCTCGGCGTCGATGCCATGGTCGCCGACGGTGATCTCGCGCCCGATCTGACCCGCCCTGGCGATCGTCGACAGCACGTCGCCTACGAGCAGGCGCTCCCGGCTCTCGTTGTCGAGCACGGCCCGCGACGCGTCCGCCATGGCCTCGACCCGGTCCCGGATCTCGTCGCTGGCCATCAGCTTCTCGATCTCGTCCCAGAGCGGGATGCGCCAGTCACAGTTCGCGCATCCGATGTCGGGCTTGCCCTCCAGGAGCCGCTTCTGGGCGGTGGCCCGGTTCTCGACCGGGGTTGAGCAGGCCGGGCAGATGTAGCTGCGGAGCCGATTGACATCGCGCCCGCCGGCGCCCAGGTGTGCGCACACGTACTCGGCGAAGAGGACCTGGTCGCCGACCGGTGTGCCGACATCGCAGTGGAGATCAAGCTCCGCGGTGCCATCGGGCCTGGGCGTGAGCCGCATGCCGATCTCCTTGCCGCCGACCGTGCGGAAGTCCGCCGCGTTGCGCCAGAGCTCGGCGCTGGCAAAGGGCTCGGTGTGGTGCAGCCGCACCACGAGGGTGGCGTAGATCTCCTCCAGGTAGCCCTCGAAGCGGAGGGTCATGAAGGACTGGGGCTGGGTCGGCCGATCAGGGCGCTCACGGCGGAAGTAGCTCGGGAACACCAGGGTGGTCGGGCGCTTCCCGGCAGGGTCCTCGTCGCGTAGGCAGATCGCCCGTTCGACGAGCTGCTTGTGTATCGCGTGCAGGACGACGCGCTCGTCGGCCTCCCCCAGCCGGGCGAGGTCCGGGGGGTAGTTGAGCTTGCCCTGCAGCACGTGCTCCTCCAGGATGCAGCCTCGCTCGTCGGGGTCGTCCCGCAGGCTCTTGATCACGGCTTGGGCATAGGAGTTGAGCAGCTCGGGCTGGAGGAGGACGTAGTCGCCGAAGCCCAGGGCCATCACCGCTCCCGGGCCGGCCAGGAGCCCGATCACCGCGTCGAGCTCCTCCGGCGCGAACGGGCCGACCACGCCGGGGAGCCAGTCGCGCAGCTCCTTGGTCGACGTCAGGGCCCGGCCGCCGTCGCGCAGGGCGAGGATCTCCTGCTTGAGGAGGCGGAAGGTGACCGGTGAGGTCCGCCACGGGATCCTCGACCAGTCGATGGCGGCGACGATGGCGTCCCGGAGATCGTCGCAGCCCACGTCGCCCTTGGCGCTGGTCTCGAAGTAGGCGGCGAAGCCGGCGGACGCGCGGAACGCTTCGATCTGGGCGCCGCTGAGCCGGACCGGGTTGACGTCGGTCCGGGCGGCCACGAGCATCCGGGGGAACTGCTGTGCCGTGGCGTCGAGGGCGCGGTTCCAGTCCCAGAGGCGGGCCACCACGTCGTCGCGCTGGCCGTCGAACACGAGCACGGCGAGCGCGGTGTCGCCCAGGTAGAGCTGGTGGACCAGCCGCTGGTCGGCCTGGCCGCCGAAGTCCCAGAGCCAGATCTCCCGGTCGACCTCGGCCTCGGCCTCGGCCGGCACCAGGAAGCGGCTGGCCCACGCCCCGATGGTGGACTCCGACGGCTCCCAGCACCCCTGGGCAAGCCTGACCGCCAGGCCGCTCTTGCCGGCCTGGCTCTCGCCCACGAGCACCACCTTGGCGTTGGAGTAGGTGACCTGCGCGGTTTCTTCCGCCGCCGGGCCGCCCGGGCCCGCTGCCCGGCGCGTGGGCCCGCGAGTGGTGGCCACCGCAGGCCGGGCCGACGTCCAGATGCGCAGCACGCCGTTGTGGGCGGCGGAAACGACGGTGCCGTCGGGGTGGTAGGCGACGCAGGCCACCGTGCCGGTATGGCCTTCGAGGACTCCCTCGCAGGTGCCGGTGGCCAGGTCCCACACCCGCACCGTCTTGTCGTCTGACCCGCTCAGGGCGTGGCACGGTGAGCCCGCCTCCGTGACCACACTGGCGACAGCACGGCCCGCTGTGGCTGCTGGCGCGGTCACGGCGCTCGAACGCCTCCCCCGGGGCAACCTCACAGCGTTCACAAGCGCACAAAGTCCGGTACCGGTACACTCACGACGATTTCCTGTCCCGAGTATCCCGAATGAGGAGCGTTTGCGGTCGTGCCTGCCGAAACTGATGTCGAGCAGGGTCCCCTGCAGCGCCCGGAGGTCCTGCAGCTGGTCCGTGACCGCCTGGCGGACATCCTCGAGATAGAGCCGTCGAGCATCGCCGAGGGGGCGTCGTTCACCAACGACCTTGATGCCGACTCCTTGGCCATGATCCAGCTCGTCGAAGATCTCGAGAAGGAACTCGGGGAGCGGGTCGGCGGTTTCCGGATCGAGGACGAGGACCTTGAGGATCTGAAGACCGTCCGCGACGCCGTCGACTACGTGCTGGGGCGCGTCGGCGGAGCGTCGTCGCACTGAGCGGGCTGCCCGAACCCGAGGGCCTGATTGAGCGGTTGGGGCGGCCGTTCGGCGACCGCGAGCTGCTGGCGCGCGCCATGGCCCACCGTTCCTGGTGCGCCGAGGTGCCGGGGAACCTCTCCAACGAGCGCCTCGAGTTCCTTGGTGATGCCGTGCTCGGCCTCGTGGTGACCGACTACCTCTACCGCACCTACCCCGACCTGCCCGAGGGCCAGCTGGCCCAGGTGCGGGCATCGGTTGTCAACGCCGAGGCGCTGGCCGAGGTGGCCGAGGAGATCGACCTGGGTGCCAGCCTGCTCCTCGGCAAGGGCGAGGACGCCTCCGGAGGCCGGGAGAAGCCCTCGATCCTCTCCGACGCCATGGAGGCCGTCATCGGCGCCGTCTACATCGACGGCGGCTGGGACGCGGCGGCCGAGCTGGTCATGGGCCTGCTGGGGGAGCGGATCATTGAAGGCGCCGCCGGCCCGGGCGGTCACGACTTCAAGACCCGCCTCCAGGAGCTGTGCGCCCAAGTCTACGACGAGCTGCCCCGCTACCACCACACCTCCGAGGGCCCCGACCACGCCAAGCGCTTCTCGGCCACCGTGTCCGTCAAGGGCGCGACGGCCGGTCAGGGCGAAGGCCGGTCCAAGAAGCAGGCCGAGCAGGCCGCGGCCCGTGTCGCCTGGGAGTACCTGTCGGCCATCAAGCTCTCCCTCCCCGATCAATCCGACACAGCCCCATCCGACACAGCCCCATCCGACCCCGACTCAATCCCTGAGCCACCCACAATTGAGCCCCCCGAGACCGCCGCCGAAGAGGACGATGCCTGAGCTGCCCGAGGTCGAAACCATCCGCCGTGACCTCGACAAGGAGGTTGTCGGCAAACGGATCAAGCTCGTCGATGTCACCGGGATGCGGTCGATCCGCCGCCATCCCAACAAGAAGCACTTCATCGCCAAGCTCGAGGGTCAGAAGCTGGCCGGGGTCGAGCGGCGCGGCAAGTACCTACTGATCCGTCTGGACGGCGGCGACGTACTGGTCGTCCACCTGGGCATGAGCGGTCAGCTCCTGCGGGCCCGCAACGAGACCAAGGACCCCCTCACCACCCACACTCACGTGGTCATCACCTTCACCCAGGGTGGCCAGCTCCGCTTCGTCGACCCGCGCACCTTCGGCGAGATGTTCATCACCACGCCCGAGGAGCTGCCCGAGGTGGTGCCCGAGCTGGCCCACCTGGGGTTCGACCCGGTCGAGGAGATGATGAGCTGGACCAAGTTCGGCGAGCTCCTCGTGGCCCGCAAGGCCAAACTCAAGTCGCTGCTCATGGACCAGAAGTTCTGCGCCGGCATCGGGAACCTCTACAGCGACGAGATCCTCTTCGCCGCCGGCCTCCGCTACGACCGCTCCTCGGAGACGCTGTCGTCCCAGGAGGTGCGCCGACTCTACCGGGCCATGGTCGAGACGCTGCAGGAGGCCATCAAGCACCGGGGTTCGTCGCTGTCTGACGAGCAGTACCGCGACCTGTTCGGGAAGATGGGCGACTACCAGAGCATGCACAAGGTCTACGACCGGGAGGGCCAGGCGTGCCGGCGTTGCCGGAGCACGATCGCCCGGGTCAAGTTCAACGGCCGGTCGTCGTTCCTCTGCCCCCAGTGTCAAGTGTGAGGCAGTGCCAGGTGTAGGTGCTCTCGCCGTCGTTGCCGGGGGCCCCGACGACTCGATGGAGGTCGACCACCTGGTCGTGGGTGGCACGAGCCGGGAGATCGGCGCCCAGCCGTCGACCGCAGCCTGGAGATCTCCTTCTACCGCGGCGAGGGCCGGCGCTCGGAGTACCTGCGTTTCGCCCTCGGGTGAAACCTGCTGTGCCGGGTCCGCAGCGGCGCCGGCGGTTCCCGACGACATACGATTGCCATGTGGAGCTGGACTTGGCACGCCTCAAGGAAATGCACCCGCGCCTGCCACTTTCTGTTGCTCGCGCGTTCGTGCACCGGGCTGCGATTGCGCTCCAGCGGCATCAACATGCGCCAGGCGTGAGCCTGGCGGTCACAATCGAAGCGGCGCCGGCGAAGGCGACGCTCCAGTGGCGAGTCGCGCCGCCCGCCGCGGCCGTCGGCGCGGGCGACGTGCCCCGCGGGCGGCGCCTCGTCGATCAGTTCGGCGTCGAAGCAGGCACGACGGACGAGCTGCGCGACGGGCTGAACGGCCTTCTGCCCGCAAGGTACGACGGGCACGAGGTTCGGGATGAACGACGATCGGGCCGGGACGGCGGCCGTTCGCGACGTTGGGCGGACCTTCAGCGAGTGGCGGCAGGTTTGCCCCCACTTGGTGGTTTGCCAGGGGTCAGGTGACGTGGTCGGAATCGCATCTGTCGTCGACCTCATTCTTGAAGGTGATGTGGATGCTGAGGGTGCAGCGTTGGAGGGTCGGTGCCTCTATTACTCC
>JANMRJ010000667.1:0-1437 GCA_031370985.1 Acidimicrobiales bacterium | reverse complement strand
CCGTCTGCCATACGAGTGGCTGCCGCCGATCGCCGTCGCGCTCGTCGCGCTGGCCTGCCACCTGATCGCGGCCTCGAACCCGTGGGTCGCCGACGCCGTGGGCCGAGTCGTGACGGCCCTCGCGTCGTGATCGGGCTGCCGAGTGGCGGTGGGTCAGCTGGCCTGCACGACCGATAGCCCGGCGATCACGAGCAGCACGACGACGGCTGCCGCGGCCGTGAGCGGCAGGGTTCTCGCTGAGGTGCGCTGTTCGGCCCGCAATCGAAGCAGGGACTGCCGGACCAGGGCGTAGATCGCGAATCCGGCCACGAAGACGGCCCCGCGCACGGGCAGCGCGTCGGCGAGCACCACCAGCAAGGCGACCAGCCCGATGAGCAGGCCCGCGCCCGACTCCAGGAGCTGCGTCGGGACCCGCCGGGCACCCACGCGACGGTCCGAGGACCACACGCCCCAGCGCGAGTTGGTGCAGCGGCCCGCGCAGCAGCCGGTGAAGAAGCAGCCGAGCCGCCCGATCGCGACAGCGAAGAACAGGCCCGGTGCGCTTGCGTCGAGCACGGTCCCGATGGGCAGGTGGAAGGCGAGCAGTGCGACGGCCGCCACGAGGGGGGCGACGATGAGGAAGCCGTCGACCGCCCAGCCACCCTTGATGATCGACTCATCGGGGTGGAGGACCGCGTACCAGAGCTTCGCCCCGGCGAGGCCAATGAGGAGCGCGATCAGCGACACGACCAGTGACCGACCGACCGAGACGTCCTCCCTGGCCAGGATTGCAGCCTGGAGCGCGAGGGCGACAACCGCACCGACGACGGCCAGGGCGGGGTAGATTCCGGGGAGGACCGCCGGCGATCTTGCCAGCGGGGCGAGCAGCGCCCAACGGGTCTTCATCGGGTTGGCTGGCCCGGCCGCCAATGCCCAGCGGCGCCACGACCAGGCGGCGGGCCGCAGGGTTTGGGCATCGATCGTCGGCCGCGTGCGAGCGAACGGCTGCAGTCCGTTGGCGCCGCTCCGGGGTCCGACCAGCTCGGCGCTGACGGTCCACTCGCCCGGCTCCAGGCCATACACCCACGCCGTGATCGACACGGGACCACTCCCGGGCACGATGCCTTCGATGGTCTCCTCTTGCGTGAAGCTGTCTCGCGGCTGCGGCTTTCCGGTGGGCCCGACGCGGCGTCCGCTGAAGCGGACCGTCGCCGAGTACGGTTCACCGTCCTGGCGGGCGTCGAACCAGCGGGTGACGACCAATGCCTCCGGTTCAGCGGCGGTGCCAGCCTGTGCCGCTTGTTCGGCGGCGGGCTGTACGTTCGTGCCGGATCGCCCGGCAGTCGACCCGAGTGCAGCGCCCGCCACCTGTCGCGGTCTGGTCGATCCTCTCCGGGCCGCTGCCGCCGGCTTTCGTCGTGCCACCAGGCTGTCCACCTCTCGTCTCAGGCTCGTCTG
>JANMRJ010000659.1:0-6134 GCA_031370985.1 Acidimicrobiales bacterium | reverse complement strand
CCTAGACGCGCAGCTCGGTTGGCGTGAGCGCGACCTCGGCGAGGGCTCCGTCACGCTCGAGGGTCACGTCCACCGAACGACCGACGAGGTCGCCGACCAGGGAGCGCTGGAGGTCGCCGACGCCGGCGATCGGGCGGCCGCCGAGCGCGACGATCACATCACCCGCGCGAATGCCGGCGTCCGCCGCCGGACTGCCGTCCAGGAGTTGGACGACCTCGAGCCCGGCCGGCCGGCCGAGGCGCTCGGCGAGAGCGGTCGGCAACCGACGCGTCCCGCCCACGATCCCGAGATACGCCCGCCGGACGCGCCCGTCGCGCATGAGGGCGGCGACGATGAGGCGCGTGGCCGCATCGATCGGAACGGCCAGCCCGAGTCCAATCCCCGCGACCGCGGTGTTGATCCCGACGACCCGACCCCGGGCGTCGGCCAGGGCGCCACCGGAGTTGCCCGGGTTCAGGGCGGCATCGGTCTGGATGACGTTCTCGACGAGCCGGCTGGCCTGGCCGTCGCGCGCCGCCAGGGAGCGACCGAGCGCGCTCACGACGCCGGCCGTGACCGACCCGGCGAAGCCCATGGGATTGCCGATCGCGACGACGAGCTGCCCGACGCGCAGTCGGGCCGCGTCGCCGAACGGTGCCGCGACGAGTCCCGAGCCGGATGCCCGGACGACCGCCAGGTCGGACAGCGGATCGCGCCCGACGACCTCGAACCCGAGCTCGTCGCCGTCGACGAACGTGGCGGTTCCCCGTTCCGCGCCGGCGACGACGTGGGCGTTGGTCACGAGGAACCCGTCCGGCGTGAAGGCGACGGCCGATCCGCTGCCGCCGCCCCAGCCGCCGCCGCGCCGGTCCACCCGGAGGCTCGCGACGGACGGGATCAATCGAGCGGCGGCCGTGCTCACGGCCGTCGAATAGGCATCGAGCGCCTCGTCCTCGATCGCGCGGGTCCGCTCGTCATCCGCCCGGCCGTCGTCGAACGCGGCATCCGCGGCCGCGCCTTCGGCGAGTTCGTCGAGCGGCCCGATCTCGCGCAGCGCGACCATCGCTCAGGCCTCGCCGGCGGCATCGGTCGTGCCGCCCACACTGACCGTCCGCTCCTCTTCGCCGCGCACGATCTTGAGCTCGATCGGCATGCCGGCCTCCGCCAGGATCGCCGGCAGGCTGTCGGCATCGACGAGCGGCTTGCCGGCCGCCTCGACGAGCAGGTCGCCTTCGCGAATTCCGGCGCGGTCGGCCGGGCTGCCGTCCTCGACGCCGCGGACCAGCAGGCCGTCGCGCTCCTCGAGGCCGACCGATCGGCGCAGCCGCCGGGCGACGATCGAGGGCGCCACCGCGATGCCCAGGCGCGGCCGGCTGACCGATTCGCCACGGGCCAGCTCGTCGATCCGGGCGCGGAATGCCGGGTCGGCCGGACGGGCCAGGTAGAAGCCCTCGCCGATCCGATTGGTATTGAGGGCAATGAGCCGACCGCCACCGTCGACGAGCGGTCCGCCGGACGAGCCGGACGCGAGCGGCGCCGTGTGCTCGATGCTCCCGCCGATCCGGCTGCCGCCCGGTCCGCGGAACGTCTGCTCGATCGCGGACACGGTGCCGGCCGTGACCCGCGCGGCGCCGGCGCCGGTCGAGGCCAGGCCGAACACGACATCACCGACGGTCGCCTCGGCGTCCGACCAGGCAAGGGCCGTCGCGCCCGTCGTGTCGACGTCGATGACCGCGAGGTCGCCGTCGGGATCGACACCGCGGACGGTGCCACGCTCGGTCCGGCCGTCGCGGAAGGTCACCGTGACCTCGTCGCCGCGCAGGTTGTGGGCGTTGGTGAGAACGCGGCCGTCGGCGATGACGACGCCGCTGCCGCGGTTGCGCTGGCCGATGCCGACGACGGCCGGCCCGGCCGACTCATGGACGCTGCGGATGGCGTTGGAAAGATCGTCGAGGATGGACATCTGCTGGCTTCTCCGGTGGTCGCTGGTTGTCAGTTGCAAATCGCAACATACAACTCACTGGTCCCCGACGCAAGCCCCGCGGTAGCATTGCCCGCGTGACCGAGCCGGCGACCGCTCCACCCGCCCCGACGGCGCTGGAGGCCGCCCTCGATCGCGTCGGTGACCGCTGGTCGCTGCTCGTCGTCGACGCCCTGCTCGACGGCCCGCGCCGGTTCGGCGAGCTGCGCGATGCGCTGCCGGGGATCGCGCCGAACATCCTGACCGATCGCCTGCGCCGCCTCGAACGGGAACGGATCCTGGTGTCGACGCCCTACTCGACGCGTCCCCCGCGGATGGAATACCACCTCACAGGCGACGGTCGCGACCTCGCGTCGGCGCTCCGCCTGCTCGCGGATTGGGGCAACCGGCGAACCGGCGGCGAGCCGCTCCGGCACGATCGCTGCGGCACGGCCATCGAGGCCCGCTGGTTCTGCCCGACCTGCGCCGTCGCGGTGGGCGATGCGGAGATCAGCGGGGCCGAGGAGACGCGCCTGGTCTGAGCCCCGGACCTCCCGGGGCCCACGTCGGCCGGCCGGTCAGGCCGGAGCGTCCTGGGCGCCTGCCCCCGCACGATGAGCAGGGCGCCCGTCGTCCGCGAGTCGCGCCGACGTCAGGTCTTGGTCCCCACCACCAGGACGCCGTTGACCGCTGGGTAGTTCGAGTAGTACCGCTTCGTCCAGTGGAGTTTGCCGTGGTCGTAGATCGTCACGGTGACCCACACCTTGGCGCCGTCGACCGCGGAGTTGTTGCGGAACGAGTACCCCACAGGCTTGGTCGGATCCCGCTCGACCGTGTCGATCGCACGCGGGCCCGGCTGGATGACCAGGTTGCTGATCTTGGTGGTCCGGCCGTTCGGCACGCTCCAGATCTTGAACGTGATCCATCGCCTGCTGCCAGCGTTCGTGATGGTCCGCTGGATCAGGATCGGGTACGCGGTGTCGTTCTTGAAGCTCATGGTCTGCTTGGCCGTGCCGACGATCCACACGGTGGCATCGAGGCCCGGCGGATACCGGTCGATGAACTCATTGTGGTTCTGTCGGGCGAGCGGCACCATGCCTGCCCGGAGCGCCGCGTTGAACAGCGTCGTGGAGGTGGTGCAGATGCCGCCGCCGAACGCGCCGGTGACGGTGATCTTGCCGCCCTCGATCGCGTTGCCCGGGCCCTCGCCCGGGAGCTTGTGCAGGTCGCCGACGACCTTCCAGAAGTCGAAGATTTCGCCTGCCGGCACGACCGTGCCGTTGATCTTCGTGGCCGGCGCCTCGATGTTGCCGCCCCAGTGGTTGTTGACGATGACGAAGTAGTAGACGCTGAACGAGCTGATCGGCCGCATCTTGGCGGCGAACGCTTCGGCGGCCGTCGTGGTCAGCTTCGGGTCGACGCCCTTGACGACGGCGGCGACCGGCGATGCCGCGGCGCCCGCCTGGCGGGCCTCGATCTCGGTGATGATCGCGGCCTTCATGCCGGCAGCGTTGAGCGTTCGGCCCTCGCGGCTGGTGCCGGTGGCGACGACGTGTCCGCTGACCAGCTCGAGGCCCGCGTCCTGTACCTTCTGGTTGATCTTCTGGGCCAGCGTCGTGAGGATCGGGTCGAGGCCCGACTCGTCAAGGACCGGGGTGATGCTCCCGTCGGCCGCGGTCGAGAACGAGATCAGCGGCCCGAGGCTCGTGCCGGCGATCGTCCAGCTGTCCCCGGCCCGGGCGACGACCACGTCGGCGGCCATTCGATCCGCGGCCGCCTTCGCCGTCTCGGCCGAGGCGGTGGCGACGGCTGGTGCCAACGACACGACCGGCACGGTCATCCTGATCGACGCCGGCGTGCCGAGCGCCGCGAGCTGCTGGTCGAGCGCGGTCAGCAGGGCCGCCTTGTCCACGGCGCGACCGACCTTCGCAGAGGAGACGCTGAACGTCCCGCCCTGGCCACCCGACACGGAGGCGTCCGCGGGGGTCTGGTCGATCGTCGTGGCGAGAGTCTCGACGGCGGCCGCCAGCTTGTCGCGGTCGTAGGCAACGACGGAGTCGAGGGTCAAGCCGTGGATCGCGGCCCGGGGTGCGCCGATCAGGTTCGCGAGGGGCTCGCCCTGGCGGCCGGCCGCGAGGGCCGCGTCCAGCAGCGCCGAGGTGTCGGGGCCGCGGCCGAGGTCGACGTAACTGATGGGCGTCATCTGGCCGTCCGGGCCCGTGAGCGTGATCTGCCCGGTGCCGAGCCACCCGTAGGCGTTCGCGATCTTCGCCTTCGCCTGCTCGCGGGTGAGCCCGCTGAGGTCGGTGCTGCCGACGTGGACGCCGGGCAGGACCCGGCCGTCGTACTGCTGGCCCCAAGCGTAGAGAGCGCCGACACCGACACCGAGGACCGCGAGGAGCCCGAGGATGAAGGCCTGGACGAACCGCGGCAGCAACCGCGGACGACGGGCGGTGATGGGCAGCTGATCGAGGGCAATGGTCGGCTCGAGCTCGGTGGTCATGGGTCGCGGATCATCCCTGTCAGCGGAGAATCGGGGTAGTCAGGCGGGTGAGCGGCATCGTGACGCACGATACCCGCTCCGCGTGACGCTTCCTTCACCCGGCGCGCGTCAACCGCCTCGCAACAGGACCACGATCCGTCGATTCGGCTCTTCGCCGATCGATTGCGTGGCAACCTGCGGGTGATCGCGCAACGCGAGGTGGATCCAACGCCGCTCGAGGGCGGGCATCGCCTCCAGCTGGATCATCTTGCCGGTCTCCTCGACGCGGGCGGCGGCACGCGTCGCCAGATCGCGCAGCTGTCGCTCGCGCCGGCCGCGGTAGTCCTCGACATCGACGAGGACGCGGGTCCATTCGCCCATCCTCCGCGAGAGCATCAGGTTGACAAGATGCTGGAGGGCCGACAGGCGCTCGCCCTTGCGGCCGATCAGTGACCCGAGCGCCTCGCGGCCATCGGGATCCGCGACGACATTCAAGCGGCTCGTATCGCCGGTCTCGACCTCGACTCGGACAGCGAAGCCGATGTGGCGCATCAGCTCCTCGAGGATCTCCTTGCCGGCGGCGAGCGCCTCCGGAGATGCCTCCGCGGCTTCGAGATCGGCCCGCTCGGCAGCCAGCGAGCCACGCGCGGCCTGGACCTCGGCGGCCTCGGTCGCATTCAGGCCCGACGTGTCGGGTCCGCCTTCGTGCGGCGCCCGATCGGGTCGATCGCCGCGCGGTCCACGGTCCTCGCGACGCGGTCCGCGGTCCCGATCGCCGCCCGGGCCGCGATCCGGACGAGGCGGGCGCTGATCGGTGGCTGCGGCGCTGGCGGCCGCGATATCATGCTCGACCGGCGCGTCCTCGCGGGCGACTGGTTCACGACGGGGCGCGTCGGTGCGCGGGCCGTCGGAGCGCGGGTCGTCGGAGCGCGGGCCGCGATCCCCGCCACTCGGACGGTCGTCGCGACGCGGGCCACGATCGCGATCGCCGCCACGGAAGCCGCCTCGGTCTCCGCCGCCGCGCTCATCGCGTCGCGGGCCGCGATCTCCGGAAACGGCGCGCTCGCCGAAGCCGCGGTCCTCGCGCGGCGGCGCCGGAAGTGGCGTCGTTGCCGCCGCATCGCGCTTTGGGGCGGCACCACCGAGAGCCGAGCGGGGGGCGGCCACGATCCGGGCGGGCTCGGCGCCCATTCCGAGGACACCTCGACTGCCTGGGGTCAGGATCTCGAAATCTAGGTCGTTCAGCTCGACGCCGAACTCCTCGCGAGCGCCCTTGAGGGCCTCTTCGACACTCTTGCCTGTGAACTCTCGGTACGCACTCATCAGCGTCGTCTCCCTCGGCGGCCCTGGCGGCCGCGTTCCTTGTGGCGAATGGTCTTGTCGGCCTGGGCAGCACGGCCGGCGGTCCCGCCCAGGGGCGAGGTCGGCGGTCGGGTCCGGGGATCGACAGGCGGGGGCATCGTGACCGGGAAGCGCGGCGCGTGGCCCTGGGCGAACCCGGGGGTCCACCCGAACAGCGGGAACATCCCGCCCCAGCCGATGATCAGGTACTGCTGGGCGATCGAGAAAATCGTCGACGTGATCCAGTAGAGGAACAGGCCGGCCGGCAGGAAGCTGCCGTAGATCAGCGAGATGAACGGGAAGATGTAGGCCATCTGGCGCTGGAGCTTGTACTGCGCGTCGTCGGCCATGGCCGGATCGTGGGCCGGGAGC
>JANMRJ010000625.1:0-1311 GCA_031370985.1 Acidimicrobiales bacterium | reverse complement strand
GCCCTTGGCGAGCTCGACCGCGCTGTCGAGATCGTCCGCCTTGATGATCGAGTAGCCGGTCGGCGCCGACGTCGCGTCCATCACCGAACCGTCGGGCGAGATCGCCTTCGACTTCGAGACGGGGTTGCCGCCGTCGACGAGTGCGTCGCCGAGCTTCCCGAACCAGCCGGTCCAGGCCGCCATGACCTGGTCCTGGGCTTCCTTGGTCTCGGGCATCGAGCCACCGTGGAACGTGAGCAGGTAATTGGCCATCGAACGAGCCTCCTCTGGCGATACGGGGCCACCGGCCCGGGTGGTGTCCATGGCCGGTCGGCGTCTTCCAACCCTTCGACGAACGGGCGGCAGCCGAATCGACATCGGGTTCAACGATCTGCAATCAGGGCCCGAGCTTGTCGAGGGGAGCCTGCCAGCCTCAGCGCTCAGACCGAGACGCCGTCCCCGAACGCGCGTCCTGGATCGTCACGACGATCACCAGGTCCTGCTCGTCGTCGTAGCTGTAGACGATGAGCATCCATGGCCACGGCCCAAGAATCGATCGGAAGCCATCCCAACGGCCCTCGAGCGCAGGCCCGAGGAGCGGGAACCGAGCAAGCGGCTCGATTGATCGCCGCATTCGATCGCGCGTGGTGGGCGGCAGGCGGTGCGAGCTGGTCAGGACGCCGAGATCCAGTCGGGCTGGCTCGGCGACGATGACCCTCGCCATCGGCGATCAGAGTTCGTCGAGTGGCACGAATCGGCCGGCTCGCGCGGCGGTCAGGCCCTCCTGGGCCCGTTCGAACGCGCCGGGGATCGAGTCGAGAATCGCGGTGATCGATGCCGCGTCAGGCTCCGCCTGATCGAGCGCACTTGACAGAAGCGACCGAGCGATCGTGCCTGGCTGGACGTACACCCGCTCGGCAAGAGCGTGCAGCTTTGCCGCGTGCTCATCGTCAAGCTGAACGTTGAAACGATTCGCCCGATCCTCGGCCATCCCGGTCACCCGTCTGCACAGTTCTACACGTTGTGTGAAGCGTAGGCTCAGCGTCTTCAGTGGTCAAGAAACGAGGGCGCCTCCGTGCCGGCCGCGGCCTTCGCGACGACGTCCGTCCAGAACTCGACCGCTGCGGCCTCGTACCGCAGACCCATCGGCAGGGTTTCGCCGCGCCAGTGTTCGACTGTGCGCTGGCCTCGTTGGGGTAGATCCGGATGCCGCTCCTGGCGCTGATCCTCGCGGTAGGCGGCGAGCTTCGATTGGTGAATGGCGAGCTGGCGCTCGGCCAGCCGGAGTCTCGCATCGTCGGACGCCAGGTCGGCGAAGAAGAGCTGGAGGAG
>JANMRJ010000106.1:0-7429 GCA_031370985.1 Acidimicrobiales bacterium | reverse complement strand
CCGAGCAACACCGGCGTCAGCGCCTCGAACTGCCTCAAGGCGGCGTTCCAGTACTGGATCGACTCCGGGGCCACGATCTATGTCCCGATCATCTCGCCGGGCCCCGGTCCGTGCCCCTCGAACTGCTACCCGGGCACGACGACCCAATATCCGCCGACAACCGTCGGCGTCGGGTCGAACCAGACCTATAACGTGATCGGCTTTGCGGGCTTCCAGATGACCGGCTGCGACGGCAGCACCGACGCCTCGAAGTGCAAGATCGACAACATCCAGGGCGTCTATCGGCAGGTGATCTTCAACGGCCCGACCGGCGCGGGCGACGGCGGCGGCTCGAGCCTGACGGGTACGGCAATCCAACTCGTGCGGTAGACCGCTCTGGGCCGACACAGCAATCGCGGCCCGTTCGCAGCCTACCTCGGTAGCTGTCCGAACTGGGAACCGGCGGAGCGCGGATCTCCCCCCACGCTCGAGTCCGGGTCCGGGTCCGGAAAGGGCCGGCACCCTCGTGGGTGCCGGCCCTTCGTCATGTGGTCTGCCCGCAGAACGGGCGGGGCAGTCAGGCGATTTGACGCGCTCCCGTGTGCGTACGGCCAACGGCCCCGCGATGAGTCCAGATCAGACGTCGCGGATCACCAACGAACAGGGCCGCGGCAGCGGTCCCCAGGATGGGTGCGAGAACCGGACCGATGGAGTATCCCAACGTGTTCGCGACGAAGTCCGCGAACGCCCCGGCAGTCCAGCCTGCGTAGAACCAGAGTGGAACGGCGAGCAGACGCTTCTTCATGGCCCGAGTCTGCGGTCAGCCGAGTCGCGCTGCAATGGCGCCTTCGTACCAATGAGCGACATCCTGTCGGTTCCCCAAGGCATCGCCGTAAGGGCAACTGCAAGGTTGGTCCCCGATAGTCCCTTCGTACTACGCAACCACGGGGGATCGTCCTTGAGCTCAAGTTTTCGCGCGATCAAGTCCGGTTCAGCGCATCGGCGACGCGGCCAAGCACTGCCGGAGTTCGCCCTGATCGTGCCGATCCTGGCATTGATCCTCCTCTCGATCATCCAGCTGTCGTTCATCTTCGCGGCGCAGATCGGGATCACGAACGCTGTTCGGGAAGCGGCTCGACTCGCAGCGGTCACAACGCCAACGACGACGACCGCCCAGGCGAGAGGCATCGGGTCAAACGGGCAGGGCGTATACGACGCACTGACCAACACGACGACAGGCTTCCTCAAGCGCAACGTGTTTGCCTACTCGTCCGCGAACCTCGTGACGTCAGTCGGCACCCCGACCACCCAGGTCTGCTACCAGTCGTTCACGGATTCGGCGGGCAAGTTTGCAGTGAAGGTTAAGGTCGAGGCGGAGTACCGCCACCCGCTGTTCATTCCGCTGATCGGCGCCATCATCGACGGCTTCGACGGGGTGTCGGACGGCAGTCTCCGGATCGGCGCCACGGAAGAGTTGCGCGTCGAGAATGACGAGCTGTTGTCCACGTATGCGGGCCTCGGACTGACGTGCGCACCATGATCGTGATCCACGCTCGACGTCGAGACCGCCATCAGGCCGGCCAGGCGCTCACCGAATTCGCACTGATCGCGCCCCTGTTCTTCCTCCTTCTCTTCGCCGTGATCCAGCTCGGCTTCCTCATGGGTGGCCAGGTCGGGTTCACGAACGGCGTCCGCGAGGCCGCGCGCTACGCGGCAACCGTCCCGACTGCCACGGCTGCTCAGGTCCGGGCGGAGCTTGTCAACAATCAACTGCCGAAGGCGATCCCTGGCTACCGAAGCGCCAACTTGGTCGCGGCATCCACGACCGTGACCTACTGCTATTACCCGAATCCGAACAACGTGGCCGGGACGTATCCAAGCTTCTCGCTTCGGGTCATCGTCACCGCGGTCTACAGGCATCCGCTATTCGTCCCGCTCGTCTCGAACATCCTCGATTTCATCGATGGATCGGCCGACAGCGCACTCACGGCAACGGCCCGCGAGGAAATGCGGGTCGAAAATCCCAGACTCACATCCGCGCCATCCGGAGTCCTGCCATGTTGAATCCCGTTCAGCGCAGGGGTGCGCACGGTCAAACGATCGTGATCTTCGCGATCTTCCTAGTCGTCCTTCTCGGATCAACGGCCCTCGCGGTCGACTACGGCTCATGGCTGAAGTCCAGACGCGACTACCAGAATGTTGCCGACGCAGCCAGTCTCAGCGGCTCGGTTCTGCTCGTGCGACCGATCACAAGCCCGAAGCAGTTCGCCGCTCGCAAGGCGGCGTGGTTGTCGATCGAGGACCAACTCGGCATCGCCCTCGACGAGGACACCTTCTCGGTGACCAGTACGCCAGCCGGTGGGTCGGGCCGGCCGGTCGGTCCTTTCCGGGTGTGGGTCAGTACTCCGCCACTTGGGGGTGCCACGAGTTACGCAGGCGACTATGCCGGCAGCGATCGGGTCGTCTATGTCTGGATCGAGCGCGACAACCAAGCGTATTTTAGCCGGGTCTTCGGCCTCGGCGATCGAGTCGTAAGCGCCTGGGCGACGTCAGGAACTTTCCCGAACCGGTTCGCCGTCATCACGCTGCGCAAGAACGGACTGCCGACCAACGGAAACCCGACCGACCTCGACATCAATGGTGGCACAGTGCTCAACGTCATCGACGGCGATGTCGGCGGGAACTGGGGCATGTCCGTCAACGGTGCTGGTTCCCAGGTCATCATGAAGAGCAGCACCGGCGATCCATACGGCGTGTACCTCAACGAGAACGTGCCAACGGGCGGCAACGGCTGGACGCCGGGCCAGGTGGTCAACGGCGTAGGGACACCTGTCGCGGTCCAGTTCACGGCCGAGGTCGCCGACCCGAACTACTCGGCGCCGTGCCTTACATATGGGGTAGGTGCTGGAAACGGCTGTCTCGAGGATCGGGCAGTGGCCGGCTTCCCGCCGAATGCCTCGACCGTGCGGGCCGGGGATACCTGTCCATATCCCGTCACCAATGTCGATCGTCTACCGGCTGGTCACTACAACAACATTTCCGTTCCACTCAACAAATGCCTGGTGCTCGATCCGACATTCAATCCGGTGACTGGCAAAGAGAACGGGATCTTCTACATCACAGGCACGCTGGACATGAACAACAACGGTCTCGTGATCGGAGATGGGGTGACACTGGTCTTTGACCGGAACGCGCATTTGAACATGAACGCCGGGCCAACGATTTCGCTGAACACCGGGAATACGACCAACAATCCGCTGGCGAGCGCGTGTGGCGGCGTGGCAGGAGGCGGGGCCACCGGGTGCCGGTTCGCTGCTTGGACGGCTCGCGCCGGCGGCAGCGCCGGCCACTACAGCTGGTCCCTGGGACCGGCACCGACGTACACGGCGACCCCCGCGGACCCTTTCGAACGAGGGCTTGCTTCCTACGTCTGCAAGACCGCAGGCGCGGCGAACTGCGGGACGGGCGGATCGGCATCGTCGAACATCTTCCAGATGACCTCGGCGTCCGGCATCGACTATCGCGGCATGATCTATGCCCCGTTCGACAACGTGAAGCTCGCGGGTCAGCCGACGCACAAGGACATTGGGCAGCTTGTCGCCTGGACGGCACAGTTCACAGGCGGAACCGCGATCAACCAGACCTTTGACGGGCCGGACAGCGGCGTTCCGCAGCTCCTCGAGCCACACCTCGGTCAGTAGATCGATCTGCCGGTCGCCTCCGAGCCTCGGGTACCCGAGAGCCGCGTTCCGAAGGGGACGCGGCTCTTCGATTCTTGTCTGACGTAGGCGCTCACAGGACCATCGACCGGCCGAATGCACCGCTCGGGCTATGCACTCGCGCACCGATTCAAGGGATCGTGCAAGGACATCAACCGAATCTGCGGATGACCAATCCACGCATCGGGGTCCCGAATGCTCTCAACCTTGCGCAGCCACCGCGCAGCGCTCCTCGCCCGGTTCCGAGCCGTGCGACAGCTCGACCCGGAAAGTTGTACGCGCGCTCAGAATCGCGGTCAGAGTCTCGTTGAGTTCTGCCTGATCCTGCCGGTTTTCCTGCTGCTGGCCGCCGGGGCCATCGATCTCGGTCGGGTCTTCTATTCCCAGATCACCGTCAACGACGCGGCCCGTGAGGGGGCCCTCGAGGCCTCCCGCAACCCCGCCTCGTATCTGGCGAACACGGACTGTACGGCCGCCAACAAGACATTCAATCGCGTGATGTGCCGGGCGCTCAACGAAGCGCGCGGCGGATTCGTCACGGTCAGCCCCACGGATGTCGTCCGGTCGTGCTCAACCGCGACCTGTCCGCCGGCGACTCCGGCCCTCGGCGACACCGTGTCGATCAAGGTAACGGGACACTTCACTCTCATCACGCCGATCATCGGAGCCATCCTCGGCGGCCAGTCGCTGACATTCTCCTCGACCGCCTCGGCCCAGCTCTTTGCGTCGCCGATCGATCCCCCGCCTGCGGCTCCGGTCGCGAACTTCACGACGAGTCCGAGCCCACCTTCCGGCACGGCGCCGCTGACGGTCACGTTCACCGACACGACGACGGGTGGACCGACGACATGGGCCTGGGTGTTCGGAGACGGCCAGACGTCGAGCGCCCAGAACCCGCCCGCCCACACGTACTCGACTGCCGGCTCGTACACCGCCGTCCTGACTGCCAGCAATATCGGTGGCAGCTCGACGCATAGCCAGGTGATCACGGTGCAGGCAGCCATTCCCGCGCCGCCCGTCGCCAACTTCACCGCCAGCCCACAGAACGGCCCCGCGCCCCTTGCCGTGACGTTCACTGACACCACCACCGGCGCCCCGACCAGCTGGGCCTGGTCCTTCGGCGACGGGACGACCTCGACCGCGCAGAACCCGCCCCTCCACACGTTCGTCAACACCGGCAATTTCACCGTGACCATGACGGCCACCAACGCGGGTGGTTCGAGCACGTTCACCAAGACGATCACGACCAACATCGTCTGTCAGGCGCCGGTTGCGAACTTCTCCGTCTCGCCGTCCTCCGGCAAGAAGAAAGTGGCCTCGTTCGTGGTGACGGACTCGTCGACCAACATGGGCACAGCCGGCTGCAACAACATCTGGTCATGGAACTGGGGCGATGGGAGCGGGAATTCCTCGCTCCAGTCGCCACCCGGTCACGTCTACCAGAGCGCCGGCACCGACGCGATCCAGCTGACCGTGTCGAATTCTGCCGGTTCGTCAACCTTCAGCCGAACGGTCACGGTGACCCCGTGAAGGCCCGGTCTCGCCAGGACGGCCAGAGCCTCGTCGAGTTCTCCCTCGTCGTGACCGTCTTCCTGATGCTGCTGATGGCCGTCTTCGATCTCGGTCGCGGGATCTACCAGTACAACGGCGTCTCGGAGGCCGCCCGCGAGATCGCTCGCGTCACCAGTGTCCATCCCTGCACCGGATCGCCGTGCACCCTCGGCAACAGCCTCGAAACGGCCAGGGTCATCGCGATCCAGAAAACGCTGATCCCGAATCTCGGCACTCCGACGTTCTTCTGCGTCGACATCGACGGCACCGCCAAGGACACGACCACCAGCTGTATCGCAGGGGATCAGCTGAAGGTCGTCATTGCCGCCCCGTATGGCCCCATCACTCCATTGATGGGTTTCACCGGGACCTGGAACTTCCAGTCCAGCAGCACCGTGTCGGTCCAGTGAAGGAGCCCGGTAAAGCCATGTCTACACGAAGCGATCGGCCGGAGCGCGAGCACGGTCAGGTCATCGTCCTGTTCGCCCTTGCGCTGGTCGCCATCGTGGCCGCCGTGGGCCTGGTCCTCGACGGTGGCAGCGCCTACGCTCAGCGCCGAACCGAGCAGAGCGCGGCCGACCTGTCCGCCCTAGCGGGAGCCAACGACTATCTGCTCAACGGCGATTCCGCCCTCGCCACGGCCCGCGCCCGGACGGTCGCCGCCGCGAACGGCTTCACGCACGGGGCGAACAACGTGACCGTCAACGTCACCATCACGACGACCAACGGCGCCTCGGTCCAGGTCGACATCGTCGCGCCCCACGCCAACAACTTCGCCGCGATCGTCGGCATGCCGAAATGGACGGTTTCCACGACGGCGACGGCACTCGCCGGCTTCCCCGACACGGCGATCGGCGCCGGCCCGATCATCTTCAGCATCGATGCCTTCGGGTCGGACGGGCAGCCACTGTCGCAGTACGGTAATCCGGCGAGTCCCTACAACTTTGGCGAGACGAACGGCGACATTCCCGTCAGCTCCGGCGACATCGCCTGGACGAACTACGGCACCGGCAACCTCGATTCGAACCAAGTTGACAATATGGTCACAGGCAGCCTCGTGATCACCAAGACCCTGGCCTTCGGCGAATACATTGGCCAGCACAACAACGGGAACAAGACGACCTTGTACTCCGATGTGAACCAGTTCCTGTCGGGCACCGACATTCCCGTTCCGATCGTCGATCACAACGGCAACTTCCAGGGCTGGGCGACGTTCCACGTCGTCAGTGCAGACGGGGCCTCGTCGAAGAATCTCACCGGCTACTTCAAGAACAACTTCTTCAATGAGCGACTGCGGGTCGGCTGTCAGCTCGGGACGTGTCCCCGCTACCTCGGCAGCCCCAGCCTTTCGCTGGTGAACTGAGCCGGTCCGTTCGGAAGTCGGCGCTTGAGCCCAGGGGTCAGCGGATCCCCGTGTCGTACGTGAGTTGAACGACCTCGAGCGCTGAGCCGACGGTGACATCGGCCGGCGGCGCTGTTCCCATGAGCCCTGCCACAGGGTCGGCCACGACCCGGTAGCGTCCGGGCGGGAGCGTCACGACGAAGGCGCCCGTCGCATCGGTCTGGAGGGTCGCGACCTCGGTGCCGGTCGCGTCGAGGATGTGGACCAGGGCTCCGACGACCGGTCGATCGGCGCAATTCACGTCGCCGGGCCGCATGACTGGGCAGACCGGACCGGCCGTCGCGACCCCGCGGATGCCGATGACGCCACCGGTCGTGCCACCACCCGGGGCGGGGACGCCGGCCGGGACGGCTGGCCCGTCCTCCTGATCGAGATGGATCGACCCGTTCCGAGCAACCGTGTAGAACCAGTGATGGCGGTTGATGCAGCCGGCCGGACAGTCGCCCCAGCCGATCTCGATCTTGACCGCGAAGCCGTCGCCGGCCGGCGCGACCGTATAGAAACAGCACTGGCCGATGAGGTTCGGATCCTGGGCCGCGAGGCCGGCGAACCGCGGGTCGGAGGCCAGGACGATGGTGGCGGCGGCCTGGGCGGAGTCGATCGTCGTCGGGCCTGGAACGATCGATGGCGACGGCAGGCTCGAGGAGGGAGCCGGGGACGACGACGCACCCGAGGTCGACGTCGAGGTCGAGGTCGAGGTCGAGGTCGAGGAGCAGGCTCCGAGGAGCAGACCGATCATCAGGAGCAGTGTCGCGGAGCGGGACCGGCCGATCGGAAT
>JANMRJ010000588.1:0-2650 GCA_031370985.1 Acidimicrobiales bacterium | reverse complement strand
GATGATCCCGACGCTCGACGGCTTCGAGGTCTGCCGGCGGCTGCGGGCCGCGGCGCCGGTGCCCGTGATCATGCTGACGGCCCGGGGCGAGGAGGCCGACCGCATCGTCGGCCTTGAGCTCGGGGCAGACGACTACGTGTCCAAGCCGTTCTCGCCCCGCGAGCTCACGGCCCGCATCAAAGCCGTCCTGCGCCGCGCCGGCGGTGCGGTCGCCACCAGTGGCGACGAGCCCACCACGCTGCGGGCCGGCGTCCTGGAGGTCGACACCGTCGCCCACGAGGCCCGGCGCGACGGCGAACTCGTCGCGCTGACCTCCCGCGAGTTCGACCTGCTCGTGCACCTGATGCGCAACCCGCGGCGGGCCTTCCGCCGCGAGCAGTTGCTGGAGCAGGTGTGGGGGTTCGCATACGGCGACACGTCGACCGTGACCGTGCACGTGCGCCGGCTACGGGAAAAAATCGAGGCCGATCCCGCCCAGCCCCTTCACGTCTGCACCGTGTGGGGCGTCGGCTACCGGTTCGAGCCATGACCGGCGCCCGGTCCAACAGGCACTCACTGGGACGCACTCCCAACGGGAGTGTGGACCAAGTGACCGGCCCCCGGTCCAACAGGCATTCACTGGGCCATCCCTCGGAGAGGGTGGACCCGTGAGGCGCCGGTTGGTCCTCGGCGGGATCGTCGCATGCGGACTCCTCTTCGCCACGCTCCTCGCCGCCGACGCCAGCATGGGCGCCACCGATACGGTCGTCCTGCTCAGTTGGGCCCTCGGCGCCGCGGCCGTCGCCGCAGTCGTGGCCGCCGTCCTGCTGCGGGTGCTGCGCCACGCGTCGTTGGGTGCGCAGGCCGGCGTGGCCGCCCTCGTCCCGGTCCTGGCCTTCGTCGTGGCCCTCGTCGGCACCGGCGCCACCATGTTTATCTCCGCCCACGATCTTCGAGCACTACTCGTGGTCACCGTCGCCGCCGGCACCGTCGGGCTCGTCACCGCCCTGGTGCTGGGCGATCGGGTGGCCGCAGCCAGCCGGCGGCTGGGGGACCTGGCCCAGCAGATCGGTGACGACGGCGTCGCCCGACCGGCTGCGGCCGGCGGCGCCGGCGGGCCGAGCGAGCTGCGGCGGTTGGCCGGCGAGCTCGACGGCGCCCTCACCCGCCTGGCCGAGACCCGCGAGCAGGCCGCCGCCGCCGAGGACAGCCGTCGGCAACTGGTGGCCTGGGTGTCCCACGACCTGCGCACGCCCCTGTCGGGCATCCGGGCCATGGTCGAGGCGCTGGAGGACGGTGTGGTCGAAGACCCCGAGACCGTCGCCCGCTACTACCGCACCATGGGCCGCGAAACCGACCGCCTGGCCGGTCTGGTCGACGACCTGTTCGAGCTGTCCCGCATCCAGGCCGGGGCGCTCAGCCTGGAACTGGAGCACATCGCCCTCGACGAGCTGGTGTCCGACGCGGTGGCCGGCGTCTCCCTCGCGGCCAGCGCCAAGGGGATCGACCTGCGGGGCGAGGTGGCGTCGCCCACGCCGGTGGTCGAGCTGTCGATCCCCGAGATGGCCCGAGTCGTCCGGAACCTGCTCGACAACGCCATCCGCCACACACCCCGTGGCGGCACGGTCTGGGTGGAGGCGGCCCTCGACGCGGACGACCTCGCCACCGCAGTCGTCTCGGTGCGCGACGGCTGCGGCGGCATCCCCGCCCCCGACCTGCCCCGGGTGTTCGAGCTGGCCTACCGGGGCGACGCGGCCCGCACGCCGGGCGACGGCGGCGCCGGCCTGGGCCTGGCCGTAGCCAGGGGCCTGGTGGAGGCGCACCACGGCGAGATCAGCGTGCAGAACGAGGGCCAGGGTTGCCGCTTCACCATCCGGCTGCCGCTCGCCGCTGCGGCCCGGTGAAGGTCCTCGTTACCGGCGGCGCCGGCTTCATCGGGTCCCACGTCGTCGATCAGCTGCTGGCCGGCGGGGCGGATGTCCGGGTCGTCGACAATCTGGCCGCCCACGCCGGCGTGCCCGACTACCTCGACCCTGCGGTCGAGCTGATGGTCGCCGACATCGCTACGCCCGGCGTGGCCACCGCCGCGGTAGCCGGCGTCGACGCCGTCTGCCACCAGGCGGCCAAGGTCGGCCTCGGCGTCGACTTCGGCGACGTGGGCGGGTACGTAACCGACAACGACCTCGGGACCGCCCGGCTCCTGGAGGCGCTGTGGCGGCGAACCTTCACCGGCCGGCTGGTGCTGGCCAGCAGCATGGTGGTCTACGGCGAGGGGCGGTACCGGTGCGTCGAGCACGGCGACGTGCGCCCTGGACCGCGCACCGAGGAGGACCTGGCCGCCGGCCGCTTCGAGCCGGCGTGCCCGGTCGCGGGGTGCCGGGCACGGGCGGGGTGGGCCACGATCGATGAGACGGCCCCGGTGGACCCCCGCAACGTCTACGCCGCCACCAAGCTCCACCAGGAGCACCTGTGCGCGCTGTGGGCCGCTGAGGCCGGCGCCACGACCGTCGCCCTCCGCTACCACAACGTCTACGGGCCCCGGATGCCGCGGGACACGCCGTATGCCGGAGTGGCGAGCATCTTCCGGAGTGCGATCGAAGCGGGGGAGGCTCCACGCGTCTTCGAGGATGGTGGACAGCGGCGCGACTTCGTGCACGTCACCGACGTCGCG
>JANMRJ010000560.1:0-11145 GCA_031370985.1 Acidimicrobiales bacterium | reverse complement strand
GTCCTCCCGACAGTCCGGCAAGATCGGCGGGAGGGCTCTTGCGCGTCTACGTCGCTCTCAGCCTGACGCGCCGGCGAGAGCCCCGTACGCCCTGCGCCCTGGCTGCCATTGAAACCACGGCACCGGGTGGCCGCCGGGATGTTCAGCGCCGCGCTGGTGTGGACTCTTCGTGGACTCGACCTGGCGCCCCAGCCAGTGTCTCCAACCTGAAATAGCCTTTGACCCGCACTGTGTCCTTGAGCCCGAGGTCGGATTCGAACCGACGGCCTGCTCATTACGAGCACTTTCGAAGTCGACAGTGTGCTTCCCTGCACTTGTACTGCTTGTCGTAAGCGGTGTGCGTCGAATGAGTAGGTCGTCGCACAGCTCCTCGGAAGCGAGGAGGCGCGCGCCGGCTCCCGCGGGCAATGATGCGAACGTGACGACAGCTTCCACCTCGGTCCTGGAGCGCCCGATGTATGGGGTGGCAGAGGCCGCTGCGCTGCTCGGCCTACGCGCCGATCGAGCCCGGGCGTGGCTCGATGGCTACGAGCGCCAGGGAGTTGAGTACGCGCCTGTACTACGAGTCGAGCCGACCGGCGAGGACGTTGTCACCTGGGGCGAGTTCGTCGAACTGGGCTACCTGAGCGAGTACCGGCGCAAAGGGAGTGCCGCTCCAGCGCCTCCGCCCCGTGGTCGACGAGCTCCGGCGGGAGTTCGGCACGCCGTACCCACTCGCCACGGCCCGGCCGTACATCCTCGGCAAGGAGCTGGTCCTCGACCTTCAGGAGAAGAACGGCATCCCGCCGGCGATCGCCATCGTGATCCGCGGTCAGCAGGTCCTTCTGGCCCACGACGCCCAACGGTTCTTCAAGAAGGTCGAGTTCGATCCGCCCGGCCAGGGCGACGTGCGGCGTCTGCACCCGGCCGGGATGGCGTCGCCGGTTGTCATCGACCCCCTCGTCCGCTTCGGTCGTCCGTCGGTTCAGGGCGTGGCCACCGATCGGCTCTGGGAGCTCTTCGATGCTGGCGAGCCGATCGAGCAGATCGCCGATGGCTACGAGATGCCCGCCGAGCAGATAGCAGCCGCGATCGCCTACGAGGAGCAGTTGCGTTCTTTGGCGGCATAGCCGGCCGTGGCGGCCAGGTTCTTTGTCGACGAGAACGACCTTGCGCGGCTTCGTGCTGACCGGTTCGACGAGCCAGTCGACCGCCGCCAGCCTCGCGGTCTGGGCGCACGACCCGGCCGACGGCCGCCGCCGCGACCGCGCTGACCGCCTCCCGGCCTGCGGGCCGGCGAGATTGGTGCGCTCCGGCTGGGGTCGGCTCGATCTGCTCCGGGGCAGGGTCGAGGTCGCCCAGTCCCTGGCCGACCTGGGAGGGCACCTGGAGTTCGGCGGGACCAAGAACACGCACGGCGGCACGTGCCGCTCCCGCCGTTCGTGAGGGACCGACCTTGGGCGAGTACCTCGCGATCAAGGATCTCTTCCGTCGGGCTGGTGTGGACTCTTCGTGGACTCGGCCCGGCGCTCCAGCCAGTGTCTCCAACTTGAAATAGCGCCTGACCCTGGCATCTTTGCGAGAGCCCGAGGTCGGATTCGAACCGACGACCTGCTCATTACGAGTGAGCTGCTCTGCCAGACTGAGCTACCCGGGCGGGCGGTATGCAATGAACGGCGCTAGTACCCGTGCCGAGGAACACCTGGGGCGCGGGCACGCTGACCTTAACAGCGGGGGACTAGTCGGCCGCTCGGAGATCGGCTGGCGCCGGCCCCGTCAGACCTGCGAACGAAGCGGCGGGAGCTTGAGCAGGAGGCTCTGGAGGAGCAGCGCCTCGGTGGGGTTGCGCACCATGGCCTCGGCGGCGGACTGGATGGCGCCGACGGCATCCATGCAGGCCCGGGCGTCGCCAGCTCCGGCGGTCAGGGCGTCGCCGTAGACGCCGGCCAGTGTCGCCAGGCCGAACCGAAGCTCGTCGTGGCGCAGCCGGCGCAGCTCGCGCTTGTGGCGGTCGGTGAGGATCTTGCGGCCGGCGCCCCGTTCGCCGGTGCGCTCCACCCGCTCGGCCAGTTCGGCCACCTCGGCGGCTTGGCGGGCCTCCAGGGTGGCCACGCCGGCCGACCCCAGCAGTTCGGCCAGCTCGGCCGCCACCACCGCCACCGTCGCTCCCGTGCCGTCCAGCCGGCCCGGAACCGCCCGCCACGAGTCCCGGCGGGCGCCGAAGCCGCGGTCGTTGGCGAGGAGGCGAGCCCGGTCGAGGCGGCCACCGGCCACCGCCGCCACCTCGGCGGCGACGGTGGCCTCGACCCCCTCGCGGAGGAGCGCGGCGGCCACATCGCCAGGGCTCAGCGGCCCGAAGTCGACCTTCACACAGCGTGAGGCGATCGTGACCAGTTCCGGCGTTTGCTGGTCGGCCAGGATCACGAACACGGTGCTGGCCGGCGGTTCCTCCAGAACCTTCAGCAGCACCGAGGCCGCTTCCCGGACCAGGTGGAAGTCGGTGAGGACCAGGACTTTCCGGGCGCCCTCGTTGGGCGAGCGCATCGCCAGTCGCCGGACCTCCCGCGCTTGGTCGACGGTGATGGACGGCCCCGACCGCTCGACCAGCACGACATCGGGATGGCTCCCCGCCAGCACCCGCCGGCAGACCTCGCACTCCCCGCAGCCGCCGAGCGGGCACAGGAGGCCGGCGGCGAAGGCGACGGCGGCCGTGCGTTTTCCCGACCCGGGCGGACCGACGAGCAGGTAGGCGTGGACCGGCGCCGACACCGCCGCCCGCAGTTGGGCGACGGCGGGCTCCTGCCCGATGACATCGTCGAAGACGTTCACGCCATGAACCCCGCAGCCTCGAACGATGCCAGGACCCGGGACTCCACCTCCTCGACACTGCCAGACCCGTTGATCACCCACCAGCGCACGGGATCAGCTATGGCCTGCGCACTGTATCCCTCGGCCACCCGGCGGTGGAACTCGGCTCCGGCGGCCTCGATGCGGTCGGGCTCGGCCTTGGTCCGGGCCATGGCCACTTTCGGCAGTAGGTCCAGGAGGAAGATCACGTCAGCCTCCAAACCACCCGTGGCCCATCCCGACAGCCAGACCAGTTCGTCGAGGGGGAGGCCGCGGGCGTAGCCCTGGTAGGCCAGCGTGGATCCCGTGAACCGATCGCAGACCACGTCGCGGCCGCCGGCCAGCGCCGGCCGGATGACCTCGGCCACGTGCTGGGCCCGGTCGGCGGCCATGAGGAGGGCCTCGGTGCGCTTGTCCAAGGCCGGCCCCAGCCCGGGGCCCAGCACGATGCCCCGAAGGAGCATGCCCACAGAGGTCCCGCCGGGCTCCCGGGTGAGCACGGCGCCCAGCCGGTGGGCCAGCAGGGCGGCCTGGGTCGACTTGCCACTGCCCTCCCCGCCCTCGAACACGATGAACCGGCCGCTCACGTCCGCACGCGCGATGCCCGTAGCGCCAGCCCGCCGGCGGCCAGGATGATCCCCGCGCCGATCCACAGTGTGATGCGCACGCCGGGCAGGCTGAAGTCGGCGGAGCCCAGGCTGAGCTCGCCGTCGAACGCGGCGTTGGACAGGTCGTCGAGCAGCCGGGACACTAGCGGCGCCAGCGACAACGAGATCAGCATGCAGAGCCGGGACAGGGTGTAGAGCGTGGCGAACGTGCGCCCCCGCAGCTCGTCCTCGACGCTCTCCTGGAGGATGGTGAAGCCCAGGACGTAGACCGCACCAGCGCAGACGCCCATGACGGCGATGAACGCCATCGTCAGCCCCAGGCTGCCCATCGAAACCGCGATCAGCATCGACCCGCCGGCCCCCACGACCGCCCAGGGGAACGCCCGGCTGTGGGGCACCCGCTTCTGCAGGGCCGACAGGCCCACGACGCCCAACGCCAGCCCCATGCCCAGCGCGGTGAGCAGCAGTCCGAAACCGGCGGCGCCGGCGTGCAGCACTTGGTTGGCGTAAATCGGCCCGAGCGGCGCGATCATGCCGCCGCCGATCAGGCCCGTGCCCAGGCCGACCATGACCGAGCGCACGGTGGGGTTCGCACCGATGAACTTCCACCCCTCCTTGATCTCCGAGAACGTTCGGGTCAGGTCGATGGGTGCTCGTTCGGCCCGTCGGTTCCGCGGGAGGGTCAGCGACCAGATGAGGAAGGCCGACAGGAAGAACGTGCCGACATCGAAGTAGATGGCCAGCGACTCCTGGTTGAGCCGCAGGAAGTCGAAGCTGCCGGCGTGGCGGCCAAGGCCCTCCGACACCTTCGTCAGCGACGCAAACAGGGCCGACGCGATCGGGAACGTTCCGTATGCCGCGGCCAGTGAGAACGAGTTGGCCGACGCCAGCTTGTCCGCCTCCACCAGGTTCGGCACCGACGCCTCCTTGGCCGGCGACCACAGCAGGGTGAGCACCTCGAGGACCAGCGAAGCGAGGAACAGGCCCCACACCGTGTCCACGAAGGGCAGGGTGAGCAGGACGAGCCCCCGGCCGACATCGCAGGTAACCATGACCCTGCGCCGGTCCCAGCGGTCGACGAGAACCCCACCGACCGACGCCAGGAAGAACCCCGGGATCATCCGGGCGCTCATGACCAGGGCGATGGCCGCCTCGGGTGAACCCTTCCCGACGCGGGCCGTGAGCGTGAGGATGGCGAACAGGCCGATCCAGTCGCCCATCGACGACACGACCTGGGCCAACCACAGCCGGAAAAACGATGTCGACCCCAGCAGCTTCGGGCCGGAGGGCCCGATCGGGCCACTCAGTGGGCCGGAGGGCCCGAGCGGGCTACGCCGCAAGCCCGATGGCTCCGTCCGAGCGTCGCTCATCGCCGGCATGGGCCGCGTTGCGTCCCCGTCGGGCGTATCGGAGACGCGCTCGGCCACCTCGTCAGCGTAGGGGAGGTTTCGCTATTTCTTGCGCTTCGCCGCGGCCTTCCGCTTCGGCGGCGCCGGCCCTTTGTCGCGCTTGTCCTGGAGCAGCTGCGCGCCACGCTCCGATGTCAGCGTGTCGACATCGTCGCCGCTGCGCAGCGACGCGTTGGTCTCGCCGTCGGTCACGTAGGGCCCGAACCGGCCCTCCTTGACCACCATCGGCTTCTTGCTGAACGGGTCGTCGCCGAGCTCCTTCAGCGGCGGCGCCGCTGCGCCCCGCTGGCCTCGGGCCTTGGGCTCGGCCAGGACCGCGAGTGCCTCCTCCAGCGTGAGGGTGAAGAGCTGCTCCTCGTCCGCGAGGCTGCGGCTATCGGTGCCCTTCTTGACGTAGGGCCCGTAGCGGCCGTTCTGCACGGTGATTTCCGACGAGTCGGTCGGGTCCTTGCCCAACGAGCGCGGCAGGCTCAGGAGGCGCAGGGCGTCGGCGAGGGTGACGGCCTCCACGTTCATGTTCTTGAGCAACGACGACGTGTGCGGCTTCTTCTTCGACGACGAGTCGGTCTCGCCGAGCTGTACGTAGGGCCCGAACCGCCCGGCGCGGGCGATGACCGGTAGGCCCGATGTCGGATCGTCGCCGAGGGTCCGGTCGCCGCTGGGGGTGGCGAGCAGTTCGACGGCCTTCGCCACGGTGAGCTCGTCGGGGGCGAGGCCCTCGGGGACGGCGGCGGTCTCGCCGTCACGGGACAGGTATGGCCCGTAGCGGCCCACCCGGACCACGATGTCCTTGCCTTCGGCGTCTGTGCCGACGGGGATGGAGTTGATGGCCCGGGGGTCGATGTCCTCCAGCCGGTCCTTGACCATGTCCTTCAGGCCCGGTGAACCATCACTGCCGTCCGCGGCGGACGGCGAGCCAGCACTGCCGTCCGCGGCGACCGGCGAGCCAGCACCCCCGAAGTAAAACTTGGTAAGCCACGGTAGCGACTCCTGGGAGCCGCCGGCGATGCCGTCGAGATCGTCCTCCATGCGGGCGGTGAAGGCGTAGTCGACCAGGTCGCCGAAGTGGCTCTCCAGCAGGTTCACCACCGCGAACGCGGTGAACGACGGCACCAGGGCCGAACCCTTCTTCCAGACGTAGCCCCGATCCTGGATGGTGCCGATGATCGACGCATACGTCGATGGCCGGCCCACGCCCATCTCCTCCAGCGCTTTGACCAGCGACGCCTCGGTGAATCGGGCCGGCGGCTGGGTGGTGTGGTCTTTGGGCTCCAGCGACTCGGCGGTGACCGTGTCGCCGACGGCCAGCGCCGGCAACCTGACCTCGCGGTCCTCCAGTTCGGCGTTGGGGTCGTCGGACCCCTCGACGTAGGCCCGCAGGAAGCCGGGGAACTCGATGACCTTGCCCCCGGCGGAGAATTCCACATCAGAAGCCGCAGCTTCCTCACCCGACGACGACCCGCCGATGATCCGCACCTGCACGCTCTTGCCCCGCACGTCGGCCATCTGCGACGCGATCGTGCGCTTCCACACCAGTTCGTAGAGGGCGGCCTCTTCGGCGCCGACCTCCCGGGCCACCTGCTCGGGCATGCGAAAGGTGTCGCCCGCCGGCCGGATGGCCTCGTGCGCCTCCTGGGCGTTCTTCACCTTTTTGGCGTACCGGCGGGGCTCGGCGGGCACGTACTCGGGTCCGTAGAGCTCGGCGGCCTGGCTCCGGGCTGCGTTGAGGGCCGTCTCCGACAGCGCGGTGCTGTCGGTACGCATGTAGGTGATGTACCCGTTCTCGTACAGGCGCTGGGCCACGCTCATGGCCCGCTGGGCGGTGAAGCGCAGCTTGCGGCCCGCCTCCTGCTGCAAGGTCGAGGTCATGAACGGCGGGTACGGCGTGCGCTTGTAGGGCTTCTCCTCGACGGACTTCACCGAGAAGGTCGACCCGGCCAGCCGGCCGACGAGGTCCCGTGCGTCCTGGGGGTCGAGCACGACAACATCCGACGCCGTGCGGTTCCCGCCCTCGTCGAAGTCGCGGCCGGTGGCCAGGCGGGTGCCGTTCAGCGAGACGAGCGTGGCTCCGAACGGCGGGCTGTCCTTGCTGAAGCGCCCCTCAATGTCGGAGTACGAGGCGCTGCGGAACCGCATGCGGGCTCGCTCCCGCTCCACCAGGATGCGGGTGGCGACGCTTTGCACCCGGCCGGCGGACAGGCGCGGGAGGACCTTGCGCCAGAGGACCGGCGACACCTCATAGCCGTACAGGCGGTCGAGGATCCGGCGGGCCTCCTGGGCGTCGACCAGCCGGCGGTCGAGGTCTCGCCAGTTCTCCACCGCGTCACGGATGGCACCCTGGGTGATCTCGTGGAAGACCATGCGCCGCACGGGCATGCCCTGCGGCGGGTTGAGCACCTCCATGAGGTGCCAGGCGATCGATTCGCCCTCCCTGTCCTCGTCTGTCGCGAGGTACAGCTCGGTGGCGTCTTTGAGGAGCGCCTTGAGCTTGGTGACGACGTGGCGCTTCTCGCTGTTCACCACATACAGCGGCTTGAACCCGTTGTCGACATCGACGCCGAGGCGGGCCCAGCTCTCGCCCTTCTGGGCCGCCGGGATCTCCTTGGCGTCCTTCGGGAGGTCGCGGATGTGGCCCACGGACGACTCGACGACGTACTCGCTGCCCAGGAAACGGGCGATCGTCCGAGCTTTGGCGGGCGATTCGACGATGACGAGAGGTTTGGCCATGGCTCCTACGACAATTGACAGCCAACACCCCCCCTGTCAAACGTCGTGCCGTCTGCATTCCACCCGGCGGCCGCGTCTACGGTGCAGGAATGAACCCCGAATCCCTGATCGAGGCGTTCGGAACGCTCGGCCTGTTCGCCATCGTCTTCGCCGAATCCGGGCTGCTCGTGGGCTTTTTCCTGCCGGGTGACTCGCTGCTGTTCACCGCCGGCCTGCTCGCCTCCAAGGGCACCCTGAGCCTGCCGCTGATCATGGTCGGGTGCTCCGTGGCCGCCATCGTCGGCGATCAGGTCGGCTACGTGATCGGTCGACGGGCGGGGCCGGCGATCTTTCGCCGGCCGGATTCCCGCCTGTTCCACCAGAAGAACGTCGACCGGGCCAGGGCGTACTTCGAGAAGAACGGGCCGAGGACGATCATCCTGGCCCGGTTCGTGCCGGTGGTCCGCACGTTCGCCCCGGTCGTGGCCGGCGTCGGCCAGATGAACTACCGGAAATTCGTCACCTACAATGTCGTCGGCGGCGTGCTGTGGGGTGGGGGCGTCACGGTGGCCGGCTACTTCCTGGGGAAGTCCATCCCCGACATCGACAAGTGGCTGCTACCGATCGTCGTGCTCATCGGTGCGGTGTCGTTCGTGCCCGTTCTCCTCGAACTACTGAAGATGCGGCGGGGCGAGGGCGAGGCGGACGGCGTCGTCGTAGCCGAGCAAGGTGAAGGGGATAAGTAGGCGGATGCGGTCGTCGCCCGCGATGACCTCCACCGTCAGTCCCTCGACCAGCGGCCGGCCCACTGATACCGGCAGGTCGGTCACCAGTCCCAGCCACAGCGACGACAGCCGGGGTGACAGGACGGGCACCTTGACGATCAGCCGCCGTCGCCCGGTGAGGGTGGCATAACGGCGCATCATCTGCTCATAGGTGAGGATGTCCGGGCCGCCGACATCGTAGGAGCCGGCGTCGAGGTCGGACGCCCCGACGAGGTAGCGCACCATGTCGGGGAGGGCGATCGGCTGGCAGCGGGTCGTCACCCACTTGGGGCAGACCATCGCCGGCAGCCGCTCGACGAGCTGGCGCATGATCTCGAAGCTGGCCCCGCCGGCGCCGAGCACGATCGCGGCCCGGAGCTCCACCGTGTCCGCGCCGGCCCGCAGGATACGGCCGACCTCGTGGCGGGACCGGAGGTGCTCCGACACCTCGCCGGCGCCGAGGCCGCCGAGGTAGACGATCCGAGTGCGCGCTGCGGTGGCGGCCGCGGCGAAGCGGGTCGCCGCCTCGCGGTCGCGCGCCGCGAACTCCGCCGCCGCCTCCACCGCCGCCATCGAGTGGACGAGGTAGTAGGCGATGTCGCAGCCGTCGATGGCCTCGGCCAGGCCGGTGCCGTCGGCCACGTCGAGGAGGACGGCCTCGCCGGCGCCCCGGTAGGACTCTGGGCGGCGGGTGGCGGCCCGCACGTCGTGGCCGGCGGCAACCAGGGCCGGCACCAGGGCGCGCCCCACGAAGCCCGAGGCGCCGGCAACCAGCATTCGCATGTCGTCGCCACTGTGACACGGCCCTGGCGATGAGCGACACCGTGGTGGTTGGGCTGGTGCTGGCCGCGGTGGCGTGGGGGGCGCTGTTCGGCCTGGGTCGAGCGGCCTTCTGGTCGCGTGCTACGGTCGCCGGCCTGGCCATCGGCCTCTACGGCGTTGTCGCCCAGCGGGCGACCATCGGCGACCTGCTGCGCCCCACGGTGGTCGACGTGGCTATCGGGGTGGCCGGCGCCGGCGTGCTGTACGGGGTGTTCTGGGTCGGCGACGCTGTGCTCCGACGTTGGTTCCCGGCCAGCGCGACTCAAGTCGACGATCTGTACCGCGTGCGGGCGACGGGTACCTCCCGGCACCTTCCGATGTCGGCCGTGCTCCTGATCGTGGGCCCGTGCGAGGAGCTCTTCTGGCGGGGGTTCGTGCAGGGGCGGGCCGGCTTCGCCCTGGCGCTGGTCGCCTATGCCGCCGTACACGTCTGGGAGCGCAAGGCGGTGCTGGTCTTGGCCGCGCTGGTGGGTGGGGCGTTCTGGGGGGCTCTGTTCGCCTGGCGGGGCACGCTGGTCGCTCCGATCGTCAGCCACGCCCTCTGGGATCTCGCCGTGGTCGTCTGGTTCGGGTTCGCGAAGGCGGAAAGGCAGGACTGACACGGCGGCGGCCCCCCTGTGCGCCGCCCCTGGCCGTCGACCCCCGCTACTGCGTGAAGGCCGAGGCCGCCACCGACTCGCCGCCGACGCCCTCGCTCTTGCGCTTAGAGAAGGCGATGGCTCCGATGAGGATGGCGAGGGCGACGAGGGCCACGGTGTAGCGGGCAACGTCGTTGTCTCGGAGGTTGATGACCGCCGGCAGGATCAGGAGCGAGATCAGGTTCATCACCTTGATCAGCGGGTTCAGGGCCGGGCCGGCGGTGTCCTTGAACGGGTCGCCGACCGTGTCGCCGATGACCGCGGCCTTGTGGGCCTCAGAGCCCTTGCCACCCTCGTGGCCGTCCTCGATGTACTTCTTGGCGTTGTCCCAGGCCCCGCCGGAGTTCGACAGGAAGTTGGCCATGAGCTGGCCGGTGAGGATCACCGCGGCCAGGAAGGCGCCGAGGGCCAGGTAGCTGATGCCGAAGCCGATGATGACCGGCGACAGCACGGCGAGGAGGGCCGGCGTGGCCAGCTCCCGCAGCGAGGCCGCGGTGCAGATGTCGATGACCGGGCCGTAATCCGGGCGCTTGGTGCCGGCCATGATCTGGCCGTCGGCGAACTGGCGCCGGACCTCCTGGACCACGGTGCCGGCGGTGCGGCCCACGGCCCGGATGGCCAGGGCGCTGAACAGGAAGGCGATCGAACCGCCGATCAGCAGGCCGATGAACGTCTTGGGGTCGGCCACGTTGATCTGGGTCATCGGGTTCTGGAACAGCGCGGAGCCGGTCTCCTTGATGCCCAGCTCGGCGCCGATCGTCTCGATGAAGCTGGCGAACAGGGCGACCGAGGCGATGACCGCCGAGCCGATGGCGAAGCCCTTGGTCACGGCCTTGGTGGTGTTGCCGACAGCGTCGAGGCTGACCATGATCCGCTCGGCCTCGCCGCTGAACTCACCCGACATCTCGGCGATGCCCGCCGCGTTGTCGGCCACCGGGCCGAAGGTGTCCTCCGACACGACCACGCCCGTCGTGGCCAGCATGCCCATGCCGGTGAGGGCCACCAGGTAGAAGGTGAACTGGATGTTGCCCTCGCCCAGGGCGATGGCGACGGCCAGCGCGCCGGCGATGGCCACGATGGCGTAGACGGAACTCTCGAGCCCGGAGGAGATGCCGGCCAGCACGGTGGTAGCCGGGCCGGTGCGGGTGGCGGCGGCGATCTCCTGGACGGGTGCGGTCTCCGTCGAGGTGAAGTACTCGGTGAGGCGGCTGGCCACCTGGGCCAGGACCAGGCCGATGACCACGGCCCAGAAGACCTTCAGGTTCTTCACGTAGAACTGGGCCACGAGGAACGTGCCGACGACAGTCAGCAGCCCGGCGGTGAGAAAGCCCCGGTTGATGGGGGCCATCGCCGACTTGTCCTTGTCGGTGGC
>JANMRJ010000549.1:0-3964 GCA_031370985.1 Acidimicrobiales bacterium | reverse complement strand
GCTCGTCGTCGATGATCGCGTTGTACATCCCCATGCAGCCTTCATCGAAGACGCCGAGAATCGCCTTGTCCCGACGCAGCTCACCGGCCAGCCTCGCGCCCAGCTCGGCGGCGGGCCCGCGAAGCGCGGACGGATCGAGGTCGCGCGCGTGGGAGGTGTCGTGGGTGACCCACTGGGTGGTCAGCCATTCGTGGATGGCGCTCTGGGCGAACGGATCGCTGTAGTCACGGCTCCAGATCGAGTCATAGCGCCTGCCCGCCTTGGTCAGCGACGCGTTCAGATTGAGGAGCCCGACCAGGCCTGGCCACTGCCCGCTCCAGTTGCCGGCCGTCAGGATCGGCCCGCGGTGGGCGCGCAACCCGGCCAGGACGTGGTGGGTGTACTACCAGACCGCCTCGGCGACGACCAGGGGCGCGTCGGGGTCGATCTCGCGGAAGACGTCCATGCCCATCCGCTGGCTGGACACGAACCCGTGCTCGACCGCGGGATCGTAGGGGTAGGCGCGCCTCGAGCTCGACCTGGGCCGGCCACCCGGCGCGGTTCGCGGTCGCCCGCAGGTCCCCCTCGCCACGAGGACAGCCTCCGTCGGACGTTCGGCTGCAGGCTGTGCGGTCACGCGACGGTTCCTCCTGGTCCGCTCGCTGAGAAGAGCTCGTTGTGCTCAGCGTACTGGGCGGAACGATCCAGCATCGCGTCGTAGCGGCCCTCGGCCAGGGCGGCGGCGAGGATCCGAGGCGGCAGCGCGTCACCGTCCGGATAGCCTCGCGACCAGGCAAGTCCGGCGCTCGTCGTCGCGATCGCCGCGGCGCCGCAGCGCTCGATCAGGCGGGCGCTTCCGGCATCCCAGGCATTGGCCAGCAAGAGTGGCTTCGCACCTGCGTGGAGTCGGCGGAACGTCTCGGCGTGGTTCATTGACGACGGCATCAGGCAACGGCCTCCTCTCGGCGGATCGGCGATGACTCAGGCACCGGCGCGACCATCGAGCTGCCGTCCGAGGTCCACAGGTGTTGCGCGGCATAGGCGCGCCAAGGGCGCCAGGCCTCGGCCCGGGCGAGCAGGGCGGCCGGCGTCGGTCGCACGCCGCCGACCCCTGTCATGGCGCGAAGCAGGCCGATGTCAGCCGCTGGGAACGCGTCGGGTTCGCGGAGCGCCCGCATCGCGATGTACTGGGCGGTCCACTCGCCAATCCCGGGTAGCGCCTTCAGGCGGGCAATGGCCGTCGCCAGGTCCTGATCGCGGGCGAACAGCTCGGGATTTGCCGCTGCGGCGGCGGCCAACGCCGAGATCGAGCCGGCTCGGGCGCGCGGCATCCCGAGATGCGTCAGATCGGCGCTGGCCAGGACCTCTGGATGCGGGAAGACCGCGCTCAGGCCCGGGACAGGCCCTGAGACACCCTCCGTCAGTGGCTCTCCGTAGGCTGCGACGAGCTTGCCGGCGAGACGCCTGGCCGCCGTCACCGTGATCTGCTGACCGAGGATCGCCCGGATCGCGAGCTCGAACCCGTCCCACGCGCCCGGCAGGCGAAGACCGGGCCGGGCAGCCACGAGCGGCGCCATGACGGAGTCCCCAGCGAGGTGACGATGGATGGCGACGACGTCCGCCCCTAGATCGAAGACGCGTCGGACTCGATCGACGATGGTGGGCAGGGCCTTCACGTTCGGAAACCGGATCGTGGCGGCGACTGCGGAGCGATCGGGGGCCGGGCGGATCTCGACCGTGCCGTGGCGACCGTCGAGCTCCACCGTTCGAAGGTAGCGGTCCGGCTGGACCACCTCGACGCCCGGGATCGCTCGCGCTCCGAGGAAGTCGATCATGGCCGGCCAGTCGTACGGCGACGTGTAGCTGAGGTCCATACCGTCATCATGTCAGCTCGTGATGTCAGCTCGTGCGACACTTGGACGATGGTCGATTGTCCGCACCTTGCCGACATCCAGCAGGTCAGCCCGAGCTCGGATGGCTGCGAGGACTGCCTCCGAACCGGTGACTCGTGGGTCCACCTGCGCCTGTGCCTGACCTGCGGCCACGTGGGCTGCTGCGACGAGAGCCCGAACCGCCACGCGCGGGCCCACTTTGAGACGATGCAGCATCCACTCATCCGCTCCTTCGAGCCAGATGAGTCGTGGATCTGGTGCTTCGTCGATCAGGTCGGGTTCGATCCGTCGTGACGGGTCCGCTCGACGAGGGATTCCAGGTCATCGACACGCCGAGCCAGCAACGCTATGAGGCGCGCCTCGGCGATCGAGTGGTCGGGTTCACCGAGTATCGAGCCGTGCGCGGGCGCCTGATCCTGCTCCACACCGAGGTTGACCGCGATCTCGAGGGTCGCGGTTTCGGGGGCCGGCTCGCTTCGGGCGCGCTCGATGACATCCGCGCCCGCGGTCTGAAGGTCACCGTCAAATGCCCGTTCATCCGGGCATTCATGGAGCGGCACCCCGAATACCGCGATCTGCGCGCGGAAGGTGCGGCTGTCGCGACCAGGCCGATCCGCTAGAGCCCCCACCAGGGCTGCCGATCTCCGCATCTAGTCTCCCCCAGACTGGTACGGATCGAATCCCGTCTCGCAGGGCTTGATCCAGTCTCAGGCTGAGCGTGGATGTACCGCCATGACTCGGCCCACAGGCTCGAGCTCGTCCGTACCAGTCCGTGGCTGCGGTTATGCGAAACGCGCGGCCGGAGCGGCCGGAGCGGCCATCGTCAACAACGTGTCCGGAAACCACAGCTCCCGGGGAGCCTCGCCGTGGTCGGCTCGACGGCCTGGCCGAGGGTGCCCAGCTCACACCGTCACTGACCACGGTCAGACCCGCTCGGTGGGCTCGGCACATCCAGGCGACCGTCCGGGAGCACGCCTGCTCGACGAGGAGCCGGGCCTGGGGCTCGTCAGGACCCTGACTTCCTCGGTCCGCTCAGGACCCCTCGGCGAGGGGAGCGACCTCGCGAGCGAAGCGCTCGGCCTTTCCAACCAGATCCGCCGGGTCCGTGGTGCCGAAGGTCAGAGCGAGATGGCTGACCCCGGGCTCAGCGAACGAGCGGACTTCCGCGGCGATCTCGTCTGGGGATCCGCGCATCGCGTATCCGGAGCTCGCACCTTCGAAGTCCACCCGCACGCGCGCGGACAGCCACGGCATGGATCGCCCGGCAGCCTCTGCGGCGGCCCGGACAGTCAGCAGCCGCTTGGCGTACTGGCTCGGGCCGACCGCGCTCGAGTGATAGCCGTCGCCGAGGGACCCGGCACGCTGCAGGGCGCGTTCCGAGCCACCGCCGACGAGGATCGGGAGGTTCGCTCCCTGGTCCGGCAGCGGGCTGAACGTAAAGTCCTCCAAGGTATGGAACCGGCCGCGAAATGGCTCGGCCGAACCCGACCAGAGGTGTCGCCACAACCGGATGGTCTCGTCGAGGTAAGCGCCACGGACATGGAATCGCTCGTCGCCGCCAAGGTTCGCGAACTCGGCCCGGTTCCAGCCGACACCGACGCCAGCGATCACTCGGCCAGCGCTGAGCGAATCGAGTGTGGCCAGCTCCTTTGCCAGGAGGACGGCATTGCGCAGCGGCACGACGATGACGCTGCTGCCGAGGCGGATCCGCGGGTGCCGAGCCCCGACCCAGGCAAGGGTCAGGACCGCCTCGTAGATGTGCCCGTACTCATGGGCAGCGTCTGCCGGAACCGACACGTCGTCCGTGGTCCAGACGGTCGACCAACCGAGCCGCTCGGCGGACCGCCCTGCGGAGTGGCCCGCGGCCAGGAGGTCGCGAGACGGCTGCAGATCCAGCCTTGCGACCTGCTTGCACCGGTCAACTTCGACACGGGCGGGAGTACACTCCGCCTATGGCGGCGACGCGGGGACGATCGCTCGCCCGGCTTGTCAAGGGGATCGCCGAGGACTTCGGGCGACGTCTCCACGCCGCTCGCCGAGTCGCTGGGTTGACCCAGTCGAAGCTGGCCGGGGAGCGCTACACCAAGGCGTAC
>JANMRJ010000516.1:0-7131 GCA_031370985.1 Acidimicrobiales bacterium | reverse complement strand
ACCCGCGGCCGGGCGGCCCGCGCCGCGGGCGGGGCGCCGGCCCGCGTCGCGAGCCGAGCCGGTCAAGCGGCGGGTCCCGTCGACAGCGACCAGCCGCAGGTTCCACAAGAGGACGACAGCCCAGGCGACACCCGCCGCAGGTCGGCCCTGGGTAAGCCGGACACACCGCACCGCGTTGCGAGCGAGGAGCCTGCTCTTGGCCGGGCGCACGTCGTCCCGCCCACCGATGTGGGTCACCACCGAACGGGGGTCGTAAAGCACCCGGGCGCCGGCGTCCCGCAGCCGCCAGAACCAGTCACTCTCCTCGCAGTACAGGAAGTACTCCTCGGGGAGCGGCATGCGCCGCAGCAATTCGGCCGACGTGGCCACGACGGCGGCCGAGGCGGCATCGACGGGCTCGGGCCTGGACGGCATCCGCCACTTCTGGACCGGGCCCGTGTGGCCCCGCAATGCCGCCGGCGGGCGGTCCGGCAGGAGGAACCACTCACGGAAGAGGTTGGACGGACTTGGCAAGGCGGCGATGGTGGGCTCCTGGCGGCCATCCCCGTCCAATACGCGAGGAACAACGACATCGGCCTCCCCGGCCCGCACCACTCCAGCCAGAGCGAGGGCGGTTCCTGCGTCAACCCGCACGTCGTCGTTCATGAACAGGATCACGGGCGCCCGTGCGGCACGGGCCCCCACGTTCACGGCAGCGGCGTACCCGGGATTGCCGGCCAGTGGCAGGTGGAGCAGGCCGGCGACCTCCGCTACAGACGGGTCGACTTCCACGTTGACCACGATGGTCTCGATGTCCGGGTGTTGCATCCCGGACAACAGGTCGGCGAGCACCTCCGGGCGGTGGAACGCCACGACAACGCAGGTGACGAGCGGTTGGGTGCCGTTCGTCATGCCGCCCGTTCCACCGGTCGGCCGACCGTCGTGGCTGGGGACGCCGAGCGGAAGCTACCGACGCCAACACCCGCCAGCCAACCCCCGGACACGCACACCATGGCAGCCAGCGCCGCGATGTGGCCCCTGAGGCCGGCGCGGGGCGCATCCGCGCCGACGACTTCCACGAAGAGGCCGACACCAAGGCCGGTGAGCAGGCACGCGCCGGCCGCGTCCGGGCCGGAGCCGACGAGGACCGCTCCGAGGAGAGCCAGACAGGCGGGTGGCGCAGCGAGAAGCGCAAGCTGCCGAGGGCGGGGCCGGTCCCCCGAGACTGCCCAGTACCGGCTCTTGCCGAGCCCGAAGGCCCAATACTGGCGGGCCAATGCCGGAAGCGAGGACCGGGGGAGATAGTCGACCGTCAGGAGGGCATCGAACCACACCATGCCGTTCTGAGCCAGGCGGCGGTTGAGGTCGAAGTCCTCGTTGACGGCCAGGTCGGTTCGCCATCCGCCAGCGGCGCGCAGCTCCGCGGTGCGGTATGCCCCGAGATACACGGTGTCGGCCGCGCCGCTCGTCGTGGCCCGCCGGTACCGGGACAGGCCCATGGCCCACCTGTTGTTCAGGGCACGGGCCACGCCCACGCTTACGGCGCCCCCATCGGCTGTGACGGCCCGTTGCCGGCCACCCACCACGGCGACGTCGCCCCGTTCATCGAGCACCTCCACACAGCGCCGCACATAGTGCGAAGGGATGCGGCTGCGGGCGTCGACGCGTACCAGGATCGGCGTCGCGGCCGCGGCGAGCCCGACGTTCAGGTTGGACGAGCGGTCCCCGGCGGCGCAGTGCAGCACCTCGGCCCGAGCCCAACCTCGTCCCGCCAGGAGCTGTCGGGCCACGGCGACGGAGCTGTCGGTGGAGCCTCCGTCGATAACCAGCACCTCGACCAACTCCGGCTCCAGATCCTGGCCGGCGATGGCGTCGAGGCACCCGGCCAGCCGCTCCTCCTCGTCGCGGATCGGGACTATCACCGTGACACGGGGAGCCATCATCGCCCACCCCGTCCCAGCACACTCCGGAGCGTGCGGCCGGTGATGCGCAGGTCGAGGGCCAGGCTCTGGTGGCGCAGGTAATAGAACTCGTACTGGAGCTTCTCGAAGGCGTCGCCCTCACTCGCCCCGTAGGGGTACTTGACCTGGGCCCAGCCCGTCAGCCCCGGCCGGACCAGGTGCCGGTAGCGGTAGAAGGGGACCTTGGTGTCGAGCTCGGCAACGTAGTGCGGCTGCTCCGGTCGGGGGCCGACGACCGACAGGTCGCCGCGGAGGATATTCAGCACCTGGGGCAGCTCGTCGAGGTGGGACCGACGCAGCCACGCTCCGAACGGGGTGATGCGAGGGTCGTCCTCGCCGGTCCACGCCGTGGCCGTGCCGGCGCCGGCCGGCCGCATGGTCCGGAACTTGAGGATCTCGAACTCCCGGCCGCCCTTCCCCACCCTGGTTTGCCGGTAAAGGAGCGGGCCGCGATTGCCGAGCTGGTTCCCGGCCCAGACGACCGGGGCAACGGCCAGGAGGACCAGGGTGCCGGCGGCGGCCCCGACGGTGTCGAGGATGCGCTTGATCCGGCCGTACTGGGCCCGGTGAAGCTCGCCGATGTCGAACAGGAGACCGATGCGCTCCAGCTCCGAAACGGGGAGCTTGCCCAGCCACTGGTCGTAGAAGAGCGACAACGTGCGGACCCGCACGCCGGCCTCGTGCAGCTCGGCGGCTTGGTCGACGACGGACTGGTCGGCCAGGCCGGCTCTGTCCAGTACGACCACCGTGGCCCCTGTGGCCCGGGCGACGTCGATCAAGGGGGTGTCCTGGGAGCCGTCCGACCGGGCCTCCTCGGGCGCCAACACCCACGCCAGCACCGCCGGCCGCTCCGGGTGGGCATCCAATTCGCGTACCAGGTTGGACCGTGCCTCGGCACCGACCACGGCGACCACCCGGTCGCGCTGGCCGTCCCGGGCCCGACCCCTGCGAGCCACGGACCAGCACACGGCGGCGAAGGGCACCAGCACGAGCGGCGCGCCGAACACGACGAACCGGGGCAGCAGCGCCGAGCCACCGACGAGCTGGAGCACCGACATGCAGAGGGCGGCGGCGGCCGTCGAGGCCAGGGCGGTGAGCGCCGCGCTCCGCCTAGTGGGCGGCAGCTCGGGCAGGCCGGCGCCGTAGGAGGTGGCGCCGAGCAGGGCGATGTAGGCCAGGGACCAGGCGAAGCGGAACGACCCCGTGTAGTCGTAGCCGTGGGCGTTGGCGTGGATCTTGCTGAGACCGAGGACGGTGACAACGATGCCGGCGAGCAGGAGAGGTCGAGCCAGGCGCCGCATTGGGGTAGTTATCGACGGCCCGACCGCTTGAGTTGAGCATACGAAATCGCCTCCTCAAGGTGACCTCTCCCAAGGTCGATACCCAGACCGTGAGGACAGCGCGGCCCATGACGGATGCCGCGCCGCCGGAGGCGCTCGGCGAGACCGCCAAGGGGGCGCCGGCCCCGGTCGGGCGCCGGCGCCGACCGTCCAACGTCAAGCGGGCGCTGGTCGGCACCCTCCTCGCCTTGGGCCTCCTCCTGCTCGACGTCTACGCCAGCGGCCACGGCATCCTCCGCCCCATCCGGGCGGGGGCGAGGGGACCGGGAGCGAGCCTGATCGTCCGCGACTTCCCGGGCGTGACCGCGCCGGACGAGGTCGGCATCGACGGCCAGCAGTTCTACGCCATCGCCCGGAACCCGTTCCACCCCAACGTTGTCGCCCCGAACCTGGACAATCCCCAGTACCGCTACTCCAGGCCCCTCTATCCCCTGCTGGCTTGGGCCCTGCACCCCTCCGGCGGCGGACCGGGGCTGGTCTTCGCTCTGGTCGCGGTCAGCCTCCTGGGCCTCTTCCTCGGGGGCATGGCCGTGAGCGCGCTGTCGGACCACCTGCAGGGACCACCGTGGCTGCCGTTGCTCTTCCCCATCCTGCCGGGCGCAACGTGGTCGCTGACCACCAGCGTGGCCGACGGGCTGGCGGTGGCGTTTTCGCTGCTGACCGTGCTGTTCTTCGTGACGAACAGGTCGCGGCTCGCGTGGTGCGCGGCGGTCGCCGCCGTGCTGACCAGGGAGACGACCATCCTGGTCCCCGTGGCCCTCTTCCTCTCGAGCCGGCGGAAGGAGGACCTGCCCGTCCTCGTGCTGCCGGCGGTGGCCTTCGCCGCGTGGTTGGGGATCGTCCACCTCGTCGTGCCCGCCGGCGGCCTGCCGTCGGAGCACCTGGTGTTCCCTTTCAGCGGCCTGGTCGACGCCGCCCGCGAGCGATGGTTCCTGGGAAAAGAGCTGATCGGCATGGCCAGCACTTTGTCGGCCCTGGTGCTCGGCACATTCGTCGTGCTGCGCCGGCGAGGTCCGGCCGAGCTCCGGTGGGTGGTGGTCGTGCAGCTCGGGTTCCTCAGCCTCTGCAGCGGGGCCGTCCTGGGTGATGACTTCGGCGGGACCCGGTCGACGCTCATGCTCCTGACGGTGGCGCTCACGCTTCTCGTCTCGGGCCATGGCCACGAGGACGGGCGCCGGAACGTAGCGTCGGCATGATCGACCGGGCGGACCGCATCGCAGTTGTCGCCGCCATCTGCCTCGCGCTCGTCGCGACCGCGCTCGGCATCCGCACCGGGTACCGGACGGTCGATGTCGACGAGGTCGTCTACCGGAACGCGGTCGTGGCCATGCAACACGGCGACGGCTACTACCCGGCCATGCGGGAGGCCCTTGTCGCCAAGGAGGGCGCGCCGCCGAGCCAGATTCGGTCGGTGCGTCCGCCGACCCTCTATGTCCTGCTGGCCCGGTTCCCGGAGCGGTCCTGGCGGTACCTCGTCAGCGCGATCTACCTCGCCGTGCTCCTGCTCGCCTGGCGACTGGCCCGTCCTCTCCACCCCCACGGCGGGCCGATCGCCGTCGTCCTGGTGGGCATGTGGGCGCTCGGCTCCGCCCCGCTCCTGTTCCTGCACACCGAGCTCTGGGGCCTCCCCTTCCTCCTCGCCGGCGCGCTGGCGATGCGCAACCAGCGGTGGGCGCTCGCCGCCCTTGCCCTGGCGACCGCCGCCGCGCTCCGGGAAATCTACGTGCTGCCCCTGCTGATCGGGCTGGTAGTCGCCCCCCGGCGGCGGGCATGGGTGGCGGCGGTCGTGGTCGTCGCCGGCCTGGGTCTGCTGCACGCCGGCCTCGCCTCCGACATCCTGTCACCCGACGGGCGCGAGGCGGCGTTCGGAAAGAGCGGGCTGGGGCCGAGGTACGTGCTGAGCGCCCTCAGCCCGTCGGACCGGCCCCTGGGGTGGCTCCTGGGCATGGGCGGCGGCGCGCTGGGCCTTGTCGCCCTCCGCCGGCGTTGGGCGACGGACGCCGCCGCCCGGACCCTTCTGCCCTTCGTCGCCGTGATGGTGCCGCTCACCGTCTTCATCGGCCGCGAGTACTGGGGGCTGGCGTTCGGGCCGGCGGTGGCCTGCTACGCCCCGGGCGCGTTGGCCGCCGTGTCGGCTCGCTACCGGACCAGCACGTCGGCCGGGAACGGGCCCGTGTAGCTGTCCCGGGTCTTGGCCATCAGGTCCGCACCGTGCTACATTGACGCACATGAGTCAGGTAGGCATCCGGGCGCTCCAGCAGAACGCCTCTTCCGTCGTCGCACGGGCCGCGGCCGGGGAGATCGTCGAGATCACCGACCGAGGTAGGCCAGTCGCACGCCTGGTGCCTCTCGGAGAAGGGATGCTCTCGTCGCTCGTCGCTATCGGTGCCCGGCCCGCGCGCCGTCGGGTCAGCGACCTTCCACCGCCGCTGCCCGCCACTCCGGGTCAGCCGTCCATGGGTGAGCTGTTGAGCGAGGCGCGGGCCGCCGAGCGCTGACCGTGGCCTGGTACGTGGACACGTCGGCGTTCCTGAAACTCGTCGTCGAGGAGGACCACTCCCCTGCCTTCCGGCGGTGGGCCGAGGCGAACGAAGAGGGCTTGTTCTCCTCCGACCTCATGCGCGTCGAAGCACTCCGGTCGGCACGCCGCCACTCGTCGGCGGCGCTCGCGGCTACACGGGACCGCCTCGACGCCGTCGCCCTGCTGCACGTCACCAGCGCCACCCATGAGTTGGCCGCCGAGCTGGACCCCGCCATCCTGCGCACCCTCGATGCGCTCCACCTCGCCGTCGCCCTCGGGCTCGGTAGCGAACTCGAGGGTGTCGCGACATATGACGACCGGCTGGCCTCGGCCGCCAGCCTCTACGGGATCACCATCGCCACCCCGACGTGACGCGGGACGGCTGCCGGCCGATCTGCTGGCGGTGCTCGACGGCCCTGCGCCTCCACGTCGGGTCCTGATCCGGCCGCTGGCGCCTGCCCTGCCCTACCCCCTCGCCAGCACGCCGGCCAAGAACTTGCCCGTGTAGCTGTCGCGGGTCTTGGCCACCACCTCGGGCGTGCCCTCGACCACCACCGTCCCGCCGCCGTCGCCCCCCTCCGGGCCGAGGTCGACGACCCAGTCGGCGCTCTTGATCACGTCGAGGTTGTGCTCGATCACCAGGACGGTGTTGCCCTGGTCGACCAGGCGACTCAACACGGTGAGGAGCTTGCGGATGTCCTCGAAATGGAGGCCGGTGGTGGGCTCGTCGAGGATGTAGATGGTGTGGCCGGTGCCCCGCTTGGACAGCTCGCTGGCCAGCTTGACCCGCTGGGCCTCGCCGCCCGACAATGTCGGCGCCGGCTGGCCCAGCCGCACATACCCCAGTCCGACATCGGCGAGGGTCGCGAGGTGGCGGGCGATCACCGGCTGGTTGGCGAAGAACTCGGCCCCCTCCTCGCAGCTCAGGTCGAGCACCTCGGCCACGTTCTTGCCCTTGAACGTGACATCCAGCGTGTCCCGGTTATACCTCCCGCCCTTGCACACCTCGCACGGCACGTAGACATCGGGAAGGAAGTGCATCTCGATCTTGATGGTGCCGTCGCCGGCGCAGGCGTCACATCTCCCGCCCTTGACGTTGAACGAGAACCGTCCGGGCAGGTAGCCCCTGACCTTGGCCTCCTGGGTCTGGCTGAACAGCTTGCGGACGTGGTCCCAGACCCCGGTGTAGGTCGCCGGGTTCGAGCGGGGCGTGCGGCCGATGGGCGACTGGTCGATGTTGATGACCTTGTCGAGCTGTTCGATGCCTTCGATGCGCCGATGCTTGCCGGGCGGCACCCGAGAGCCGTACACGTGGGCCATGAGTGCGTGG
>JANMRJ010000503.1:0-7028 GCA_031370985.1 Acidimicrobiales bacterium | reverse complement strand
TGATCAGCAGGCGGATGAGCGTCGACTTGCCGGAACCCGTGGGTCCGACGACGAAGACGAACTCCTGCTTGGCGATGTCGATCGACATGTCGCGCAGCGCGACCACGTTGCCCTTGTACGTCTTGCAGACGTCGCGCAGCCTTATCATGCGACCAGCCGGATCACCTGGAACGTCGAGTCATCTGGTCGGTGCGACTCCCCCCCCGGGGCCCCACGCCACTGGTGGCAGGTAGCACGAGTGCCAATGGTAGTGACGCTGACTGTCCGGCGCCAGTACCCCCGACACCTATGAGCAAGCTGGGAGCACGCTCCACGGTCTCCCACTCCGCTATCAGCTACCGACCTCGACCTCGACCTCGACCTCCCCCGTCGGGCTCACCGCAACATCGACCTTCAGGGTGACGAGCGGATCCGCGACCACATCGGTATCAATGGCGACGACGGTCTTCTTCCCTCCTGGAGTCGTCGTCGTCGTTGTTGTTGGCGCGGTCACAGGTGTCGGCGCCGCCGTCGTCGTCGTCGTCGATGACGAGACTTGCCTACGAGACGGCGGGGTCGTGGGTTCCCCGGTCGTCAAGGGTGGCGGAGTCGTACTCGAGGCCACCTCGCTTGGCTCCATCGGGCTCGGCGCGGGCGAGCCGTCCGGGGCCACACCTTGTGCCGGGGGTGGCGCGACGGTGGCGGCCAGGAACCGCGCCGCTGCTGGCCCTGGCCCTGGCCCTGGCCCTGGCCCCGCCGTCGTGGTTCCCGCGTTGGCCGGAGCCTGGACGGGCACGGTCGTCGTCGGCCCCGGCGCCGGCGTCGTCGGGGGTACCACGCCGGTGGTGGTCGGGCGCGGCACGGTGGTTGTCTGGCGGGACGAAGTCGTGGTCCGGGAGGTGATCGACGTGGTGGGGGCAGCGACCGTGGCCGACCCGCCGGAATCCCGCCCGAGCAGGGCGTAGGCGCACACTCCGACGATGGCGACAACCACCACGCCCGCGAGGACGAGGGAGCGAATGGGCCACGACGCGGGCCCCTCGCCGAAACGGTCCCGCAACGCGTCGAACCGGTCACGCATGTCGTCGAGCAAATCTCGCAAGCGGTCCATTCCACCCAGCCTAGGCCGGCCGTTTCCTCCAAAGGAGCTAGGCAGCCATGGGAGCCGCCGAGGTCGCCGCCGAGGACGGCACCGACGGCGAGGTTGGTAGTTGCTCAGCGGTCACCGCAGCACCTCGACCTCACAGCGCAGACCCGGCGCCTTGGAAAGGCGAACATCGGCGGTGAGGAGGGGCGCGCCCAGGATCTCGGCCAGGGCGACGTAGGCCGCGTCGTAGGGGGTCAGGTTGTGCCGGAGCTCCCAGATGCGCGGCATCAGCACCAGGTGCAGGTACCGCTGAATACCGAGGTCGGCGAGGTCGGCGACCGCCTGGTCAGCCCGGTCGACCGCCAGCGTTCCTCTGGCCAGACGCCGCACCGCAGCAATGACCTCGAGGTCGATGACTGCCGGTGCATGCAGATCGGGGTCCACCGCGAGCCGCCCCCGGTACGCCTCCCCAGACGTTTCGTCGTCCACGAGGGCGGTAACCAGGACGGAGGCATCGACAACGATCAACTTCGAGCGTCGCGTTCGTCCCGGACAAGTTGCGCGGCCTCCCCACCAGTCACCCGTCCACCGCTCCGGGAGGCGATCCGGTCAAGCACTTCCTGCATAGTCGGGCGACCGGCCTGCTGGGTCAGGTTCGAGAGGAGGTACTCCTGGAGTGACTGGCCGGCGGCGGCGGCGCGACGCTTGTAAACCTCATGGACATCGTCGGGGACATTGCGGATCTGGATGTTCTTGGCCACGCCACAAGGCTACATGCACTATGCATGCAGAGACGCCGGGCCCACACGGTGTAGCTACGCCGGCCGCTTCCTCCAACGGAGGTAGGCCTCCATGAAGCCGTCGAGGTCGCCGTCGAGGACGGCACTCACGTTGCCCGACTCGTGGGCGGTCCGCAGGTCCTTGACCATCTGGTAGGGCTGGAGGACGTAGGAGCGGATCTGGCTCCCCCACGTCACCTCCCGCTGCTCGCCGGCGATGGCCGCCAGCTCGTCCCGGCGTTCCTCGCGAGCCCGTTCGGCCAGCTTGGCGGCCAGGATCTTCATAGCCACGTCCTTGTTCTGGTGCTGACTGCGCTGGTTCTGGCAGGACACGACGATGTTGGTGGGAAGGTGGGTGATGCGCACCGCCGAGTCGGTGACGTTCACGTGTTGCCCGCCGGCGCCAGAAGACCGGTAGGTGTCGATGCGCAGATCCTTCTCGTCGATCTCCACCTCCTCCGACGCCTCCTCCAGGAAGGGCACGGCCTCGAACGACGCGAACGCGGTGTGGCGGCGGGCCTGGGAGTCAAACGGCGAGATCCGCACCAGCCGGTGGACGCCCTTCTCGGCCAGCAACAACCCGTAGGCGAAGCGGCCGCGCACGATCAGCGTGGCCGAGGTGATCCCCGCCTCCTGGCCGGCGGTGATCTCCTCGAGCTCGACGGTGAAACCCCGGCGCTCGGCCCACCGGAGGTACATGCGCAGCAGCATCTCGGCCCAGTCCTGGGCGTCGGTGCCGCCGGCGCCGGAGTGCACCTCGCAGACGGCGTCGCGCTCGTCGTGCTCACCGGAGTACAGCGACCGGAGTTCCAACGCGTCGAACTCCTTCGTGAGCGCGGCGAGCCCAGCCTCGACCTCGGCCTCCACCGAGTCGTCGGACTCCTCCCGCCCCAGCTCGAAAAGCACTTCCACGTCGGAAAGGCGCGCCTCCAACCCGTCGAGCATGTCGATGTCGTCCTTCACCATCGCCAGCTCCCCGGTCACCTTCCGCGCCTCATTGGGGTCGTCCCATAGTTCGGGGTCGGACGCGAGCTTCTCCAGCTCCCCCAACCGGGCGCGCTTGGTGTCGAGACCGAGATCCTTCGCCGATTCGGTGAGCCGCCGATGCAGCTCGGCCAGATCAGCCGACAGGTCGCGCATCAGTCACCCCTCCACCCTCCGCCGGGGCTACTTGCCGTGACAGAGCTTGAACTTCTTGCCAGAACCACACCAGCACGGCGCGTTCCGCCCCAACTTCTCGTGCTCCGACTTGACCACGGGGGCCTGGATGACCTCTGCGGGGGCCGCCGGCGCTTCCTCGTCACCACTCTGGGCCGCCTGGCGGGCGGCCGCAGCTTGGATGCCGGTGGCGTCAGCGGAGGGGTCCTCCGGAGCGGAGTACTGGACGTTGCGCAGCTCGGGCGCCGGCGCGCTCTCGACCACCACGTCGAGGTGCATGACGTAGCGGATGAAGTCGTCGGAGATGGCGGCGATCATCTGGCCGAACATGTCGTAGCCCTCGCGCTGCCACTCGGTGAGGGGGTCGCGCTGGCCCATGGCCCGCAGGTTGATGCCCTCCTGGAGGTAGTCCATCTCGTAGAGGTGCTCCCGCCAGCGCTGGTCGATGATCGAGAGCATCACCCGGCGCTCGATCTCGCGCATGACCTCGGCGCCGAGGGACTCCTCGCGCTGGGAGTAGTACTGGACAGCCTCACCGATGAGGCTCTCCCTGATCTGCTGGGGGCTGCTGGCCTCGGCCAGCTCCTCGACGGTGAAGACCGTCGGGTAGTAGGCGCCGACATCGTGGAGGAGGTTCTCGAGGTTCCAGTCCTCGGCGAAGTCGTTGGGGCAGAAGATGTCGACCTCGCGGCCGATGACCGTTTGCAGGTGCTCCAAGGCCTCGTCGCGCAGGTCGGCGCCGTTGAGGATGGCCTGCCGGCGCCGGTACACGACCTTGCGCTGCTGGTTCATGACCTCGTCGTACTTGAGGACATCCTTGCGGATCTCGGCGTTGCGGGACTCCACGGTGGACTGGGCCTTCTCGATGGCCTTGGTGACCATCTTTGCCTCGATCGGCACGTCGTCGGGGAGGGCCTTGCCCATCACCCAGCTCATGGCGCCGGTGGCAAACAGGCGCATCAGGTCGTCTTCCAGGGACAGGTAGAAGCGGCTCTCGCCGGGGTCACCCTGGCGGCCGGCCCGGCCCCGGAGCTGGTTGTCGATGCGCCGGCTCTCGTGCCGTTCGGTGCCGAGCACGTACAGGCCGCCCAGTTCGCGAACCTTTTCGCCCTCGGCCGCGCACTCCTCCTTGTACTTCCCGAACAGGTCGGCCATCCGGGCCTCCCCCTCCTCGGAGTCGAGCAGGAGGCCCTCGGCCAGCACGTCGAGCTGGGCCATGCCCTCGGAGTAGCCGCCGAGGATGATGTCGACGCCCCGCCCGGCCATGTTGGTGGCGACCGTGACCGTGTGCAGGCGCCCGGCCTGGGCCACGATCATGGCCTCCTTCTCGTGATGCTTGGCGTTGAGCACCGCGTGGGTCACGCCCCGCTTGTCGAGCATGCGCGACAGGCGCTCGGACTTCTCGACGGAGACCGTGCCCACGAGCACGGGCTGGCCGGCCTCGTAGCGCTCGACGAGATCCTCCACCACCGCCTCGAACTTGGCGTCCTCGGTCTTGTAGACGAGGTCGGGCTGGTCCGCCCGCACCATGACCCGATGCGTCGGGACGGGCACGACGGCCAGGTCGTAGGTGTGGGCGAACTCGGCGGCCTCGGTCTCGGCCGTACCGGTCATGCCCGCCAACTTGTCGTACATGCGGAAATAGTTCTGCAGGGTGATGGTGGCGAGGGTCTGGTTCTCGGACTTGATCCGGACCCGCTCCTTGGCCTCCATGGCCTGGTGGAGGCCCTCGGACCAGCGCCGGCCCTCAAGGATGCGGCCGGTGAACTCGTCGACGATCTTGACCTCGCCGTGCTGGACCACATAGTCGACATCGCGCTTGTACAGCTCCTTGGCCCGCCGGCCGGCCAGCAGCTGGTGGACGTAGTTCGAGGACAGCTCGTCGTAGAGGTTCTCGACGCCGAGGGACTTCTCGACCTTCTCGATGCCGGCCTCGAGGGGGACGACCGTGCGCTTCTCCTCGTCGACCTCGTAGTCGAAGTCCCGGGTGAGGGTGCGAACGATGCCGGCGAACTTGTAATACAGCGCGGCGGCGTCCTGTACCTGGCCGCTGATGATGAGCGGCGTGCGGGCCTCGTCGACCAGGATCGAGTCGACCTCGTCGACGATGGCGAAGTTGTGGCCTCGCTGGACCATCTGCTCCTTCGCCATGGCCATGTTGTCGCGCAGGTAGTCGAACCCAAACTCGTTGTTGGTGCCGTAGGTGACATCGCAGGCGTACATGGCCCGCTTGTACTCGGGCTCCTGGTGGTCGGCGATGATCAGGCCGACATCGAGGCCCATCCACTTGTGGATGCGGCCCATCCACTCCGAGTCGCGCTTGGCCAGGTAGTCGTTCACCGTGATGAGGTGCACGCCCCGGCCCGAGAGGCCGTTGAGGTACACGGGCAAGGTGGAAACGAGGGTCTTGCCCTCGCCGGTCTTCATCTCGGCGATCCAGCCGAAGTGCAGGGCGGCCCCACCCATGAGCTGGACGTCGTAGTGGCGCTGGCCGATGACCCGCCTGGCGGCTTCGCGGGTGACCGCGTAGGCCTCGAGCAGCAAGTCGTTGAGGGCGTCGTCGACCTCCTCGGGCGGCACATTGGCCAGCCGCTCCCGGAACTCGACCGTCTTGTGGCGGAGGTCGTCGTCGGAGAGGGCCTGGATCTCGGGCTCGAGAGCATTGATGTCGGGCACCAATGTCTGCAGGGCTTTCAACTTCTTGCCCTCGCCGGCGCGCAGGACCTTGGTCAGAAACGACATGGCGTCGAGTCTACCGGCGGGCGACAGCGAGCCGTCCGGCCAAGGCCGCGTGGGGCAGAATGGTCCCGTGGCCTTCGACACGGCGCCGGAGACCGCGCCATGGCGCCCCCCCGAGGGGGGCGACGACCTCGATGCGGACCGGGTCGACTTCGATGCGGACCGGGTCGACTTCGGTCCCCTTCTCGAGTGGGCCCGGGGCCGCGACCCTGTCCGCTGGGCCCTCGGCTCGATGGTCGTCGTCTGGGCGGTGATCTTCATCCGCCTGGGGTTCGAACGCCAGGACCGGTTTGCCACCTTCGGGTTCGACCTCGGCGTCTACGACCAGGCCGTCTGGCTGCTCTCCCGGTTCAAGACACCGTTCATCACCATCCGAGGCCTGAACCTGTTCGGGTTCCACATGAACCCGGTGCTCGTGCTCCTGGCCCCGTTCTACTGGTTTGGCGCCGGGCCTCACTTCCTCCTGGTGGTCCAGGTCGCAGCCCAGGCATCGGGCGCCGTCGCCATCTATCTCCTGGCCCGGGACCGCTTGGCCGATCGGTGGCTCGGCGTCGGGATGGCCGGCGTGCTGCTGCTCAACCCCACCTACCAGTACCTGACGTGGGAGTACTTCCATCCCGATGCCCTTTCTGTCGCCCCGTTCCTGTTCGCCTACTGGGCCGCCCGGGCGAAGCGCTGGGGGTGGTTCACCGTGGCTGCGGTGCTGGCCGTGGCCTGCAAGGAGGATGTCGCCCTCTCCATGGCCGTGCTCGGGGTCCTGATCGTCGCCTGGGGTGACAGGCGCATCGGAGCGGCCGTCGTCGCCGGCGCGGTGGGCTGGTTCGCCCTGGTGACCCGGGTGATCCTGCCGCACGTCAACGGCGTCAAGGCGTTCTACGACACCTTCTTCGGCGAGTTCGGTTCCTCGCCGTTCGAGGTGGCCCGCAACGTCGTGACCAAGCCGGGGACGGCGCTCGACACCGCGACCCTTCCCGATCGCATGAACTACTACCGGATGATGCTCACGCCGGTGGCCTTCCTGTGCTTCGGCTCCGTTTCGACGCTTCTCATTGCCGGCCCCATGCTCGCCATCAACGTGCTGTCGACCTTTCCGTACCAGCGGGAGATCCGCTATCACTACGCGGCACTGGTGCTGGTCGGCATCATCCTGGCGACAGTGGAGGGCGTGGTCTACCTCGGCTCCACACCCGGGATGAAGCGGTTCCTGGTGGGGCTGCTGCTGGCCACCTCGCTGGCCAGCACCGTCGCCTGGGGCCCGTCGCCGCTCAGCGTGAAGTACCACAGCC
>JANMRJ010000489.1:0-4960 GCA_031370985.1 Acidimicrobiales bacterium | reverse complement strand
CAGACGCACGCTGCGACGACACCGTCCCGCCGGGTCACGCGGCCCATCTCGGCCAGCCCCGCAACCGGGTCCTTCATGAAGTGGACGACGAGTTGCGCCAGGGCTACGTCGAACACGTCGTTCGGGAACGGTAGCTGCTCGGCTGGTGCTTGTCGGACGTCGACGCCCGGGTGGCGCGCCCGAGTCGCGGTGACAAACGACTCGGACGGATCGACGGCCGCCACCGCTGCGGGTCCAAGCCGGGCGACCAGCTCGCCCGTGAGCGCGCCGGTACCGCAGCCGACGTCGAGGACCCGCTGCCCGCCGCGTATCGAGGCGAGGCCCGCCAGCTGGCCGGAGAGCAGGCGCGAGTATCGACCCATGAAACCGTCGTAGGCCTCGGCGGCGACATCGAAGCTCATCTGCCCGAATCTACGCTCTCGCTACGACCATTCGTGTCGCCCCTTGGGCGGCCACCCAGTCAGCCGGCAGCGTAGCGGATCGGTGGAGACGGCGATACACGCGTGAGCGCCGCGGAAGAGCCCTGGCGCGCCTGGAGGGTGCCGGACGCGCCATGGCAACAGGCATGGCCAACGTGCCTGCTCGTCGGCCGTCAGGTTCATGGCCAGGCCCGGATGACGTCGAGGTTCGCGCCTTCGATGGCGTCCCGACTACGACGCTGACGCCACGGCGAGGGCGGCCTCGAGGCTCAGCCGCTGGCCGGCCTGCCAAGCAGCCTCCGCGTCCACGCCCAAGGCTGCGCGGGCCTCGCCAAGGTGTCGGTCGAGCAGGGCCGTCCAGAAGGCGACCGAGAACTGGAAGCCCATCGATCGAAGCTGCGCGTCGGCAGCACCGGCGATCCGGAGCGCACGCTCAGGCTGGCCGAGGCCGGCGCTGGCCATCGCGACGCCCTGCAGCTCGATGCACGTCTCGATCTTGTCGCCGGATCGGGCGGCCGCGTCCAGGCTGCGGGCGTAGTGGGTGGCGGCCCTCGCGTGGTCGCCCTGGATCAACGCGCAGTCCGCCAGGAAGTGGTGTGCAAAATGCTCGGCCCAGTGGTCGCCCAGCGCCCGGGAAAGCTCGATCGCCTGTGCCCCAAGCGATGGGACGGATTCGAGCTCGCCCAGGCTGACCAGGACCTGCAGCAGTCCGATCTGGGATCGGTTGAGGAGCGCCGGTTCAGCGAGCCGCAGGCTGATCTCCAGGCTCTCCTCCATGCACCGGCGAGCGGTCGTCTCGTCGCCGACCAAGAAGCAGCCCCAGCCCAGATCGAACATCGTCTGCGTCAGGTCGCGCTCCCGACCGAGCTCTCGCCAGATGTCGATGGCCTCGTCGAACATCGGGCGACCAGCCTCGAGCTGTCCCTGGTAGCCGGCCAGGGCGCCGGCGGCCGACAGCGCGCGCGCCCGGTCCTCGTCGCGCTCCGACCGATCTGCCAGCGCCGCCGCCAGGCGGGAGCGACCCTCGGTCAGGTGCGAGTGGACGTGCCAGAACCAGCCCAGCTTGCCGGCCATCCGGAGCCGGCGGTCGGGATCCGTCCCGCCGAGCCGGTCAAGAGCGGCACGGAGGTTGTCGTGCTCGCGCTCGAGCTCGTCCGCACGCTCTGCCTGGCGCGCGATGGACTCGGCATGGGCGACGGTCGTGAGCAGTTCGAACAAGGTCGCATGACGGTCGCGGAAGACTGCCTCATCCCCGGACATCGCGAGCTGGTCGAGTGCGTAGCCGCGGATGATCCCGAGCATCGCGTACCGCTCGCCGTCCCGCCGGACGAGGCTCTTGTCCACGAGCGAACCGAGCGTGTCGAGATCAGCGTCGCAGACTGCTTCGGCGGCTTCCAGGCTGAAACCGCCGACGAAGACGCCCAGCCGCGCGAAGAGCCGGCGTTCGTCGTCGCCGAGCAGATCAACCGACCAGGCGAGTGTCCGCTCGAGGGCCCGGTGCCGCTCGGGCGCGTCGCGATGACCGCCCTTGAGGAGCTTGAGAGGCTCGCCCAGGCGGGCCAGGATCGCGTCCGGCGAGAGCGACCCGACGCGGGCCGCGGCCAGCTCGAGCGCCAGCGGCAAGCCGTCGAGCCGAGTACAGATAGCCGCGACCGTGACGGCGTTGGCGGCCGTGACCTCGAACGACGGTTCGACCGCCCGGGCACGTTCGACGAAGAGGGCGACCGCCGCCGAGCGGGCGATGTCAGCTGCCTGGCCTGGGGCCCGTGGGTCGGGCAGGCCGAGCGAAGGAACCGGATAGACCCGCTCGACGGCCACACGGAGGGGCTCGCGACTGGTGGCCAGCAGGCGCACGCGCGGCGCCTCCGCCAGGAGCCGAGCGAGATCGGCAGCGGCCTCGATCACCTGCTCGACGTTGTCGACGACCAACAGCAGCTCCTTGATCGCGAGGAAGGCATGCAGATTCTGGCCGGCGCTCTCGTTGACACCGAGGGCCAGGGCGACCTGACCGATGACCAGCGATGGATCTGTGATGGCCGCAAGGGGGACGAAGAAGACGCCATCGCCATAGGCGTCGACCAGCGCCGCCGCCGCCGACAGGGCCAGCCGCGTCTTGCCCGTGCCACCCGGCCCCGTCAGCGTCACGCACCGGACGTCGGGGCGCCGGAGAAGCGCGACGATGTCGGCCAGCTCCCGGTCACGGCCGACCAGGGGTGTCACCTGCGTTGGCAGGTTGGTCGGTCGCCCGTCGATCGTCCGGAGAGGCGGGAACCGATCGGGCAGGCCCTCGACGCTGAGCTGAAATAGGCGCTGCGGGCTGGTCAGGTCCTTGAGGCGATGCTCGCCCAGGTCGACGAAGGCGAGGCCCGTCACGTCGTCGAGGAGCAGGTCATGGGTGGCCTGGGACACGAGGATCTGGCCGCCGTGCCCCGCGGCGCAGATCCGCGCCGCCCGGTGGACGCCCACACCGACGTAGCCATCGGTCGTGGTCGTCGCATCCGACGTGTGCATGGCCATCCGGACGCGGATCTCGGCCCCATCCGGCCAGCGCTGGTCGGCCAGCGCCCGCTGGGCATCGATGGCCGCGCCGATCGCGTCGCGTGGCCGTTCGAATGCCACGAAGAAGGCGTCGCCCTGGGTGTCGACCTCGTGGCCCCGATGGACGCCGATCGACGTGCGGATGAGCTCCTGGTGGAGGGCAAGCAGCTCGCCGTAGCGGGCAGGCCCGACCGCGCTCAGGACCCGGGTCGAGCCCTCGATGTCGGTGAAAAGGAAGGTCACCGTGCCGCTCGGTCGATGGTCCATCCGCCGAAGGATACGGGCGCGCGTGGCGTTCATGTTCGCGCCTGGCACCGTCGCACCCCTGTCCGAGACACCAGTGGGATTGGTACTCCGCTGCCGCCGTCGGCAGGATCCACTCGAGCGTGGTGCCAGTCCGGTGTAGCCGCCAACAGGATCGGTGACCCGCACCGCCCTGCGCGAGGCCGGTGCTGCCACGAACGAAGTAGGGGACGCGGACGCCCGACTCGCCGCGCTCCACTCGCGCCACCCTCGGCGGGAGGGCGTCCAGCCAATTCACGCAACGGAAGTCGGGCGGTCGCGCGACCGCGTGCCGCGTGAGCGGGCTGCGTCAGCCCCCGCTCGACGAGGGGATCCTTGGCGCGCCCGGAGAGCGTTGGATGCGCGCGGACAACGAGCGCGGTCGAGAGCCCAGCCATCCGCCCGGAGCGCAGCGGCCTTCCTCTCCCAGTCACGACGGCGCATCATCCCCTCCTTGGCGTGGAGTGATGGGCCGCGCAGCGGGCAGAGACCGGATTCGATCGGAGCGTCCCGCTTCATTCGAAAGGCGGCAGACGTGGCGATCCGTGACGAGCTGGACGCGATCAATGCCGGTTTCGGCGAGGCCTTCGCCACGCAGGACGCGGAGCGGCTGGCGGCCTTCTACGCTGACGACGCACGGCTCCTGTTCCATGGTCAGCCGATCATCCGCGGCCGGGCCGCAGTCGAGGCGACCCTGCGCGATATGGTCGCGCGCGGACCAGCCACTCTGCGGTTCGTGACCGATGAGGTGATCGCGGATGGCTCCCTGATCGTGGACATCGGCCGGATCATCAGCCCGACCGGGCAGAGCAAGTACGTCGTGGTCTATCAGCGTCAGGCCGACGGGACCCTCAGGGTGGCCGTCGATGCGGCCAACAGCGATGGACCGCGGTCAACGTCGACCTGAGGATCGCTGAACCAGGCAAGACCCGACTGGACTGCCCGGGAGCGTGCACTTCCGCGGGCGCTAGACTCGGGCTCCCAGCCGCAACCCGGAGGTCCAATGCGAAGCCTCGAGATCGGTCTCGTGCTCCCCATGGGGGAGTCCTTCGTCGATGGTTCGACCGCTCGCTGGACTGAGGTCCGGGAGCTCGCCGTACGAGCGGAGAAGCTCGGCTTCGACACCGTCTGGGTCCCGGACGAGCTGCTCTGGCGCCCGCCCGACGGCAAGAGCCAGGGTTGGTGGGAGTGCGTCGCGATGACCGGCGCCGTGGCGGCTGCGACGTCACGCGTACAGGTCGGCACGTGGGTCCTGTCGGCCCTGCACCGGAACCCGGGGATCACCGCCAAGGCGGTCGAGACCCTCGACGAGATCAGCCATGGCCGGTTCGTGCTGGGGCTCGGCTCCGGGCATGCCGGACGCCAGGCCCACGCCTTCGGGCTGCCCGAGGACCACGTGTTCGGGCGCTTCGAGGAGGCGGTCGAGATCATCGTCCCGCTCCTCCGGCAGGGTCGAGCGGACTTCGAAGGAACCTTCCACGCCGCCCGCGATCTGGAGCATCGGCCGGTCGGGCCTCGGCCCGGTCGCATCCCGATCATGATGGGCGCCAAGGGCCCGAAGATGCTTCAGCTGGCGGTGCGGCATGCGGACATCTGGAGCTGGTACGTCGAGGAACGGAGCGACCTCACGGAGTTCGGTCCGCGGCTCGCGTCGCTCCTGGCGGCATGTGACGCGGCCGGGCGGGACCCCGCCACGATCGGCCGGTCGGCGGGCATCGTCG
>JANMRJ010000477.1:0-2308 GCA_031370985.1 Acidimicrobiales bacterium | reverse complement strand
TTCCGCCAGTGAACGGTCATGGTCGCAGAAAGCCCAGAGCCGGCGCCGGCCCGGCCCCAGAACGACAGCGTCTTGTTGCCTGGGGTGCTTGCGAAGCCGGGGTAGTTGCTCTGGGTGACGCCCCAGCCATGGGGGGCGGTGACGTTGACCTTCAGGCTCTGACTGCCGCCGTGGGCCTGCTCGGCCGACCGTGCCACCGCCGAGGAGAACCAGGGCACCCAGACGCCGGCTGAGCCCTCGATGGTGGAGGTGTCGGCGGTCAGGTCGTTGGTCGCCGGCGGCTCGTCGCCGACGACGACATCGTCGACGAACACGGTATTACCGGGGGCGCCCGTGCCGCTCGACAGCTCGAGGGTGACGCGGGCGGTGCCGGCGGGGGCGACAACGTGGGCGGTCGCCTGCTGCCACGTCGAGGTCAGGGCCGCGATGGGCACCTGGTCGACCTGGAGGTCGGTGCCGCCGGCGTCACGCCAGCGCACGGTCAGGGTGACGCCGCCCGAGCCGGCGCCGGCCTTGGCCCAGAAGCCGAGGGCCTTCGGCCCGGGAACGGTGGCGAACCCGGGCGCATTGCGCAGGTTCACGCCCCAGAACTGGCCGCCGACATCGACCTGGAGGCTGTGGCTGCCACCGTGGGCCTGGGCCGTCGTGCGGGCGATGGCAGAGGCGAACCATGGCCCCCATTGGCCGACGGATCCCTCGATGGTCGAGGTGTTCGAGTCGAGGTAGTTGGTGACCGGCGAGGGCGGGCCGGGGTCGAGCATGCTCCCCCCGTCCTGGAAGTACGGTCCCGCCCTCCACGACCCGAAGTCGAGGGTCCGCCCCGGTTCGAAGGGCGTGTAGGTCCATGGGCCGACGTACCGGTTGCCGGAGAAGCGGTTGCCCTGGTTGTAGGTGACCGCGGTCTGCACCGTCGTTCCCATATACGGCGACCAGCTCGGTGACGTGCCGAAGCCTGACAGCAGGCCGACCTGCCCGCAGGGCGTGCCGTTGCAGCCGACGGCGCCCTTGTCGATGCGCATGTCGTTGTCGGCGACCGAGATGTTCTTGGTGCGCCAGCGGCAGTCGTTGAAGTAGGGCGGGTTCCCGATGGTGCCGGGCACGCAGGTGGTCGGTGAGGCTGCGCCCGTCAGGGTGCACAGCGAGGTGCCGTCGGACCCGCAGAACCGGTTGGCGTCCTCCCACAGGACGACGCCTCCCCAATTGTCCTCCATGAAGTTGCCGACGATGCGGAACGTGCCGTAGATGCCGCCATTGAGGCGCGAGTCACCGCCGCTCTCGGCGATGAAGATGGCGCCCACCGGGAAGTTGTCGCCCCGGGAGGCGAACGCCGCGCCCTCGACGAGGGCGTTGCGCTTGAGGGTGTTCGACGCGATCCGGGCGTTGTAGCTGAGCTCGTACTGGATGCCGACCCCGTCGTTGTCGTTGATGTAGTTGCCCTGGATCAGGTAGCCGACGTTGTTGGTGTCGACCCAGAGCCCGGCGCCGCGGTTGTGGTGGACCCAGTTGTCGGTGATCGACACCGTCGTGGACTTCCAGAACTTGCCGGCGCCGCTGCACCCGCAGCCGGGCATCCGGGTCTCCCAGTCGTCGGTGTTGTTGCGGGCGATCTCGTTGTGGTCCATGACCACATTGGTGGCCTCGAAGACGTTCACGCCGTACTGGCCGTTGCCGGCGATGCAGTTGAAGCGAACCGTGTTGTCGGGGCCGACGACCACGCCGGCGCCGGCGTTCTCGCTGAGGGTGTTGTACTCGACCGTCCAGCCGGCCTTGTGCTCGTGGTTGACCGCGCCCTGGTTGAGGTTGGTGCCAACCGCCCCGAAACGCCGGATGGTCAGGTAGCGGACCGTGACACCGACGGCGTTGCCGCCGAACGCGTGGGTGGTCAGGCGCTGCCCGTCGAGGACCGCCCCTGGCGCGCCGATGTACGTGGACCCGTCTTTGGGGACGACGTGGCTGCCGGGCCCGGTGCCCAGGGTGTGGGTGCCTGGGGCCAGCCAGAAGGTGGTCCCGGGCGGGTTGGCGGTGGTGGCGGTGGCCAGGTTGGTCCCCGGGTTGACGCGGACCGAGCCTGCGGGCGGGGCGGCCGGCCCGGCGAGGAGGGCGGTGTCGCCGCAAATCGGCGCCCTCGGCGTGGTGGGGTACGCCCCGCTGACGGGCGTCGAGGTGTCGGAGTAGGTGCTGCCCTGGTCCTGGAGCCAGGTGTTCTGCCAGGCGGCGAAGTTGACGAAGTTGCCGACTGCGAAGGGGTCGTAGGCCCAGGGACCCTTATAGCGGTTGTTCTGGAAGTGGTTGTTCTGGCCGAGGATGA
>JANMRJ010000943.1:0-7968 GCA_031370985.1 Acidimicrobiales bacterium | reverse complement strand
GCCGGGGATGCCGGTCAGGAAGATGGCGACCAGATCGTTCCGGGGAGCCGGCGGCACGGTGACGCCTGGGTACAGGACCGGGATCAGGCGGGCCGGTTCGGGGTCCTGGACCAGCCCGAGGAACGCGCCGTCGCCGCTGGGCTCGGAGGCGTTGAACGCATCCTTCTTGCCGAGGGGGACGACGACCTCGTTGACCAGCGGCATGCCCAGGCGGGACACGTTCACGAACGAGCCCGAGGTGCGCGGGGCGGAGCCGGGGCCCGTCGGCGACAGGACCTTGGTCTGCTGGCGCTTGGTCTGGGAGTACACACCGATGATGGGTTGGCTCGGGCCGGTGATGAGGTCGGCGATCGGCACCTGGATGGCGATGGAGTGGACGTTGTAGCCGCCCAGCCCGTCCTTGCCGGCCTCGGTGGGCAGCGGGATCACATGGGCGGTGTTGAACGGACGCAGGCCGAGCAGGTCGAACGCGGAGCCGAGGTCCACGTAGAACGGGTCGTCACGCTGACCGGCAAAGGTCTTCACCGAGCCAAGGGTTTGAACACCCTGGCCGGCGACGATGTCGTAGCTCGGCGTCGAGCGGGGACCGATGTTGTCCGGCGGGACCGCCAGGTGGGTGCCGAGCGTGGTGCGCACGCCGCCCCGCACCACGGACAGGTCGTAGTACTGCCGGTAGTTGTAGTCCGGGTCGTTGATGCTGGTGATCGGCCCGGTGTTGTAGAGGAACGTGTTCGGGTTCTGGATCTCGGTGGTGAAGCGCCACTCGTAGGTGATGTCGGGCACGGCGTCGGCGTTGTTGTCGACGTGGATCTGGTAGAGCACGTCGTCGCCGAAGTGGAAGAAGTTCGGCCCACCGGCCGGCTCCTCGAAGGGGATCCAGTTGGCCACGAGCGTGACCGTGTTGGGGGCGTCCGGGCTCCGGAACGCGTAGACATCGGTGTTGTCGGCGACGGGGTCCTGGGTGATCAGTGGCGCCTCACGGTGGCTCGACGCCCCTGAGGGCACCAGGGATGCGGCCATGATGCCGACCCCTAGCAACGCCGGTACCCGCAATTTCTTCAGGATGGACAAACGCTCACTTCCTTCTGTTGTTCATGTGGCGGTGATGTGGCTGCTTTTGATGTGCCTGCTCTTGATGTGCCTGCTCTTGATGTGGATCTCATTGGCCGTCGACGGCGACGCCCATGACCTGCCACCCGTCGCCGAACGGGGCGACAGCGGCGAGGAAGCGGCTCCCCGGACCCTCGACCGGCACCAGCCGGGCCCACGTGCCGACTTCGGGCCCGAAGGCGGCGAGGAAGGCGCGGGAGTCGGGCGTGCGGTCGAGGCCAACCGGCGTTCCGGCCGCCCATATGCCGTGCGCGGCGCAGGGGGCCTGGACCAGGCTGGAGGGGCCGTAAAGGTTGGGGGTGACCTGGAGGCCGGCGGCGCTCGGCGCGTCGCAGGCGGCCAACAGGCTGACCCACCGCTGCACGACATCGGTGGCGCCGGCCTCGGCGGGAAGGACCGGACGGAAGGTGAGGGGGTCGGCCGACACCCGCCAGCCGCCCGCCTCCTGTCGCACGAGCCACACCGACGTGCTGCGGCTGGGGACGAGGCCACGGATGGCGTCAAGGGACGGACGGTGCGTGGCCGATAGGTCGACTTCGACGGCGCCGGGCCGGTCGGCGCTGGGGCGGGACGCGCCGACGGTGAACGTCACGGGCGCGGCGCGGTCGGCCTGGGCCCCCGTCCAAGAGGCAAGCGACGGGTACCGGCGCCGGCTGGCCTCGTCGAGCAGCGGATAGGCGAGGTCGGGCCGGCCGTCGGCGAGCGGCTGGAGGAACGCGGTCACCGCGGCCCGGGCGGTGGCGGGCTCGGTCGCCAGCGTGGGGATGACCTCGGGCGGGGCGGGGGGAGCGTCGGGCACCGAGGTGGGGAAGGAGAACTCGGCGACCGAGGGGGGGTGCGGTTTGTAGGCCGGCGTGTCGTCGCCGCGGCCGAAGACGGAGACGGCGCCCACGCCAAGCGCCAGCCCGGCGACCACGACGGCCACCTGCTTCGCCACCATTCCGGTTCCCCGTCCGCGCATCTCCTGTGTATTCCGTAGCGACTGGCTCCTCCGGATGGGACCTACCATGCGCCGGTGCCCATATCCCGAGACGACGTTGCCCATGTGGCCCGGCTGGCCCGCCTCGACGTGACCGACGAGGAGCTCGACCGCTTCGCCGGCCAGCTGGCCGCGGTCCTGGCGCACGCGGCAGACGTGGCTACTCTCGACACCGCTGGCGTCCCCCCCACCGCGCACCCCTTCGAGCTGGTCAACGTGTGGCGTGAGGATATCCCCGGCGCCTGCCTCGACCGCGACGAGGTCCTGGCCATGGCGCCGGCGGTCGAGGACGGCCGGTTCCGGGTCCCCCGGATCCTCGGCGAGGCGCCGTGACCTCAGCGGTGGAGATCGCGGGTGACATCCGGGCCGGCACTCGCTCGGCGCGCGACGTGGTCGAGGAGCACCTGGCCGCCATCGCCGGCCGGGAGGACGAGCTCCACGCCTTCAACCTGGTGCTGGTCGACGAGGCTCGTGCCGCGGCGGACGTGATCGACCGGCGGGTAGCGGCGGGGGAGGACCCCGGGCCGCTAGCCGGGGTGCCCGTTGCCCTGAAGGACAACCTGTGCACCCGGGGCGTGCCCACGACGTGCTCGTCGCGGATGCTGGAGGGCTGGCGGCCGCCGTACGACGCCACGGTGGTAACCCGGCTGCGCGAGGCCGGCGCCGTCTTTGTCGGCAAGACGAACATGGACGAGTTCGCCATGGGTTCGTCGACGGAGAACTCGGCGTTCGGGCCGACCCGCAACCCGCATAACCCGACGCGGGTGCCCGGCGGGTCGAGCGGCGGCAGCGCGGCGGCGGTGGCAGCCGGGTTCGCCCCCCTCGCCCTCGGCTCCGACACCGGTGGGTCGATCCGCCAGCCGGCGGCGCTGTGCGGCGTGGTCGGAGTCAAGCCGACCTACGGCCTCGTTTCCCGGTACGGGTTGGTGGCATTCGCCTCGTCTCTGGACCAGGTCGGCCCGTTCGCGGCCAACGTGGCCGACGCCGCCCTGGTGTTGGAAGTCATCGCCGGCGCTGACCGGGCCGATTCCACCTCGATCCCCCGGCCGGCGCCGGCGCTGACCGCCGTGCTGGGTGACGGTGTCGACGGGTTACGCATCGGCGTGGTCCGAGAGCTGGTCGACGCCGCGGCTCCCGATGTCGGCGCCCGGGTCGCCGGGGCGGCCGCCGCGCTGGAGGCGGCCGGCGCCAAGGTCGACGAAGCGCATCTCCCGAGCGCGGCGTTGGGTCTATCGGCGTACTACCTGCTGGCCACCGCCGAGGCCTCGAGCAACCTGGCCCGCTACGACGGCGTGCGCTACGGCCTGCGGGTCGACGGCGACGACATCACGGAAATGTACGGCGCCACCCGGGCCGCTGGCTTCGGGGCCGAGGTCAAGCGCCGGATCATGCTCGGCACCTACGCCCTCTCCGCCGGCTACTACGACGCCTACTACGGCCAGGCCCAGCGGGTACGGACTCTGTTGATCCGGGATCTCGAAGCGGCGTACGCGTCCTACGACCTGCTGCTGGCGCCCACCACGCCCACCACCGCCTTCGAGCTGGGGGCCAAGACCGCCGACCCGCTGGCCATGTACCGGGTCGACGTGTGCACCATCCCGTCGAACCTCGCCGGCCACCCGGCCATGTCGGTGCCGTACGGCCGGGGCGACGACGGCATGCCCGTCGGCGTGCAGCTGCTGGCGCCGGCGCTGGGGGAGGCCACCATGTTCCGGGCCGCCGCCGCCCTCGAACGGAGCCTGGCCTCGTGAGCGCGGTCTGGGAGACGGTCGTGGGCCTCGAGGTCCACTGCGAGCTGGCGACGGCCACCAAGCTGTTCTGCGCCTGCCCGAACGCGTTCGGCGACGAGCCCAACACCAACGTCTGCCCCGTCTGCCTGGGCCTGCCCGGGTCGCTGCCCGTGCTCAACCGCCACGCGGTCGAGCTGGCCATGCGAGTCGGCCTGGCCCTGCACTCCAGCGTGGAGCCGTCGACCTTCCACCGGAAGAACTACTTCTATCCGGACATGCCGAAGGACTACCAGGTCAGCCAGTACGACGAGCCGCTGAACGTCGGCGGCTGGCTGGACCTCCCGGATGGCACGAGGGTGGGCGTCACCCGGGCCCACATGGAAGAGGACACCGGCAAGACCACCCACGTCGGCGGCGGGGGCGGTCGCATCCACGGCGCTGACCATTCCCTCGTCGACTACAACCGGGCCGGCGTGCCATTGGTCGAGATCGTCAGCGAGCCCGACATCCGCTCGGCCGAGGCGGCCAAGGCCTACGTCAACGAGCTGCGGGCCATCCTGGTGGCCATCGGGGCATCCGACGCCCGGATGGAGGAGGGATCGCTGCGCATCGACGCCAACGTGTCGATGCGGCGGGCCGGCGCCGAGGCGTACGGCACTCGGGCCGAGATCAAGAACCTCAACTCGGTGCGCTCGCTGGGCCGGGCCCTGGAGTACGAGGTGCGCCGTCAGGTCGGGCGGCTGGAGGCCGGCGAGACGATCGTCCAGGAAACCCGCCACTGGAACGAGGACGAGGGCCGCACATCGTCCATGCGCTCGAAGGAGGAGGCATACGACTACCGCTACTTCCCAGAGCCGGACTTGGTGCCGCTGGCCCCATCGGAGGAGTGGCTGGCCGGCGTGCGTTCGTCACTCCCGGTGCTGCCCGCGGAACGCAGGGTGGTGGTGGCCAACGTTGCCGGCGTGGCGGTCACCGACGCTGCTGTGGCAACGGTCGTGCAGCAGGGCCTCGACGCATTGGTGACCGCCGCGGTCGGCGCCGGCGCCGACGGCCGGCTGGCCCTGAACCGGGCGGCCAACGAGCTGGCCCACAAGACTCCGCCCGATTCCGCGTCGTTCGCGCAGGTGTTGCGCATGGAGGCCGACGGACGCCTCACCGCCACTCAGGCCAAGGTGGTGCTGGCCGAGCTGGTGGCTGCCGGCGGGGACCCCGAGGACATTGCTGCGGCCAAGGGCTTCGAGGCCCTGGAGGACGACGTGGTTGCCGCTGCGGTCGACGCCGCCATCGCCGCCCACCCCGGTGAGTGGGAGCGCTTCGCCGGCGGCGAGGCCAAGCTGGCCGGGTTCTTCGTCGGCAAGGTCATGGCCGCCACCGCCGGCAAGGCCGACGGCAAGGCGGTGACGGCGCTGCTCCAGTCCCGACGAACCGGGGTGTAGTTGCCAAGGGCCACCCATGGGCCACCCAGACCGCCGCAGCGGGCACGCGGTGTGGACAACCTGCCATCACCCCCGCCGGCGCCGAAGCGAAATGCTCTGGCCGCAATTCCGCGTGCCGTCCTCACAGACACTCATGACTCATCGGAGGCGCTGGATGCTTCGCAGGGCGCTGTCATGGAGCATGTGGGGCGGTAGCGTGGCGTATCGGCCCTTGTCGGGCCTTCCGTTATGAAGCTCGACGCGACGCCACTCGAAACGCTGCAATCACCAGACCGAGTGCGGCGACGGTTGCGCCGGACCAGATCAACTCGAGAACCAACAGCTCGCCCGCTCCACTCTCTGTCACCTCCAAGCCATTCGCGCCAGAGACCTGGCAGTGGACGCGTGGCGGAAGGAGGCGAATCTCTGGCCCACTGGACGCCCGCTCACCAGCGCGCGTTGAGCAGTAGTCCTCATACCGAAGGCCAATCCCAAGCGCGCCGATTCCCACGCTGAGCCCCAGGATGAGAAGCAAAGCTACGCCGGTAAGGAGCCGTCGGCGGATTCGAGCCCGTGGCCTCTCAGGTGTTGAAGGTGGTCGTGAAGCCTCCACCGCTACCGGTCTCCCTCCGAAAAAGCTCTCCGCGGACGCGAATCTCAAGGATCCAGTTGGCAACGGACTGACCGCACCGTCCGTACTCCACGACCGAGACGCGATAAGTGCCTAGCAGGGCGCCCGACTCGTTGGGCCAGAAGATGTTCTCGACTCCGCCCGGTCCTTGGTTCGGCGTGCCGCAGACGTTGTCGTCGCGGTCGAGCCGGCCACCAGTTGCCGTCGGACCCCGGTTCGAGTACCAGATCTCGGTGCCGTTCAACGCCGATCGCTGCCGCCGAAAGGATGGCAACGATCGCCATTCCGGAGATGCCCCGCCGCAAGCCAACCATGAATTCCTCCACCCTTAGCTAGGATCAACCGCCGGGAGGACTCTACAGACGAAGCAATGGCCTGCGACATCACCGGGCTACACGGCGGAGAACAAGTGGCTCCGTTCCTTCCGTTCCCGTGCGCGGCATGTACTCCGACCGGCTGGCCGGGGCACCTGCGCCGCCTCTGAGACTCGAGGTCCTGCGGCGCTACGGTGGCCGGGCCGACGCCATGTGTGGCGCCATCCATCGACGGGTCCATGTGGAAGGGCAGACCAGTTCGGTGGCACGGCCGGGGTAGCGTCCCCGGCCATGAGTATCGTGAAGATCAACGCCATCGAGGTGCCGGCGGAGCGGGCCGACATGATGGCCCAGCGGTTCGCGGCCCGAGCCGGCGAGGTGGGCAAGTCGGATGGTTTTGAGGAGTTCCAGTTGCTCCGACCGGCCGACGCCCGCACGACCTGGCTGGTGTACACCCGCTGGCGTGACGAGGCCGCCTTCGACGCGTGGGCGGCCCAGGCCTTCGGCGGCGGGCCGGGCGCCGGCGGTCCCGGTGGCGGTGGCCCGGGCGGTGGCGGTGGCGGCTCGCATGGTGGCCCGCCGCCCCAAGGTGGGCCGGTGGCCACCGGGAGTGAGCTTTGGTCGTTCAATGTCGAGCAGCGGGAGTCCGCGTCGTAACTGGCGGGCCGGGTGCGCGGTTGGCGATTGCCCGTCGGTTAGTCTCCTGGCGTCCGTCCCCATGGGGCCGTTCGTCCTCCCGGGCGAACGCTGGCGGGACACAGGTGGGATGTGTGCACCAAAATGATCAAGGGAGAGGCCCGATGAGAAGTCGGATGCAGCGGATCCGTACTGCCGCGCTCGTAGCAGGAACCCTCGGTGCCGCCGTGGGCTTCTACGCCGCCGCGCCGGCGACCGCCGATGTCAGTGCCGTGTCCGGCAGTGCGTCACCTGCGTTCATCGCGGGGACGGCGCTGGCTGGCACGGCACAGGGATCGGCGACTGAGTCGACTGGCAGCTATGGCCCTATCGGCTCGGGCACCGGCCTGCTGCCGTCCGGCACGGCCTGTAGTGGCGCCGGCGGCACGGGAGTCGTCCCGTTGCCGACCAGCGCCCTCCTGGGCCTGGGGCTGCTCGAGGCATGCACCCGCGGCGGAAATGTCGCCGGCGACAACCACCTCGGTTTCTCCGAGAGCGGGGCCCGGGCGGCCAACGTCGCCCTCGGCACCACCAACCTCGGGGTCATCACCTCCACCTGCCGGGCTGATGGCAACGGCGCGGTTGGCACGACGACCATCGTCGGGAGCAGCAGCCTGCCCACGAACCCCGCCCCGAACACGGTCGTCCCGCTCAGCGCAGTGCCGGTAGCTGGCCTCCCCACCGTCCTGTCACTGACGCTCAACGAGCAGATCGTCAACAACGTCGCCGGCACGGCGACGATCACAGTGAACGCGATACACCTGAGCCTGCTCGGGATCGATGTCATCATCAGCCAGTCCACGTGCAGTGCCACTGGTCCTGATGTCAACATCGCCACCTCGTCGAGCACCAGCACGTCCTCCACCGTGCCCGGAGCGACGACCACCACGCTGGCTGGTGGTGGCACTGCCGCCGGCGGCATCAGCGCCTGCAATGCCGGCAGCGGCGGCAACGGCGGTTCCGGGACGGGCCTCGGTGGTATCGCCAACGCCAACGGTGGCACCGCCACCGGGGCGAACGGCGGCACGGCGACCGGCGGGGCCGGGACCGGCACCGGCGGCGCCGCCGGCAACGGCGGGAACGCCTGCACCGGTGGCACCGGTGGCACCGGTGG
>JANMRJ010000468.1:0-1584 GCA_031370985.1 Acidimicrobiales bacterium | reverse complement strand
GATGATCGCCGCGGCCCACATGAGCAGGACGACCTTGTTGACCTCGAAGACCGTGCCCTTGAGGAAGAGCCCGGGCCATTCCAGGATCTCCTCGATGGGCGGGAAATGAAGACCCCCGCCGCCTCCTTCGACGGCCGCGATCATCGGCGCCCTCCTACAGACTTGGACGGGGTGGGCTTGAGGGCCGGATAGGCCAGCGAGGCCGACACGTGGCGGGTCTCCCAGATAAGCAGGCCGAGGTGGGTGACGATCAAGGTGAAGCCGAGGGCGGTGATATCGACCCAGAGCTGGTCCTTGACCACCCACACCACGGCGGTGAGCAGGAAAAGCCGCAGGGCGAAGCCGCCCAGCGCCGCGACCATGAGAAGCGTGAGGCTGATGCGTGCGGCCCAGCCCAGCAGGGCGGCCGAAAGGGCCAGGTTGGCCAGCACGAGCACGACGGCGAAGAGGCCGGACGCCGCCCCATCGAGGCCCCAGATGAGGCCGGCAACGAGGACCAGGACCGGCAGGACGGGCAGGGCCCGCTTGGCCATGTCGGCCGCCACCTCGGCCTCGACCGCAGGACCGGGGTCGCGGGTGAGAATGTCGCCGCTCACGGGGTGCCCTGGCTGCCGGCCCACGGGCTGGCGGCCTCGTGTTCCTTCATGCGGGCGTCGTAGCCGTAGTACATGCGGGCCATGAGACCGGCCATGGCGACGAGGAAGAAGATGATGGTCAGGACCGGTACGATGCCGAGCCAGCGGTCGAGGAGGTACCCGAGGCCGCCGATGAGGGCCGGCGTGAGGGCCAGCTCGAAGGCGCGGGAGAGGCCCTCGCCGGCGCCGTTGTACAGCTCGCCCTGCTCCCCTTGGGTGGCGGCGCCTCGGAGGGCGGCAGCGGGCGCGACGGCAGCACGGGTCAGCCCGGCGACCTTCTCACGCAGCTCCACTTGTCCCCTTTTACAGCCTGGCCTTGGCGCATGCGCGCGCTTGTGAAACGACGCGCAATCTACGGTAAACGGCGCGTGAAGAGCAAATGAGCCGGTTACCGCGCCGGATCAGGCCGGGCGCGAGGCGTTCCCGCCCGACTTCGGCCGAACGATCACCTCGAAGTCGCCGCCGGGGAACTGCCGAGACCAACGAGCCAGGGTGCTGGGGGGCGAACCCGACCCCGAACCCGACCCCGACCCCGCCCCCGCCCCCGGCGCCGGCGCCGGCGCCGGCACGGGTTCGGTCGCGGCATCATCGGTTGCTGCGTCATCGGTTGCGGCGTCATCGGAGGCGCCCGTCTTCTGGGCATCCTGCTGGAGGATGGTCATGCGGGGTCGACAAGGGCGTCGCCGGCGACCACGACCCGGACGGCGGTGGCCGGCAGGTCGTAGGCGGAGTCCTTGAGCAGGAAGCCGCTGGCGCCGGAGCGGAGCCCCTCCTAGCCGTAGCTCTCGTCGCTCAGGATGGTGACGAGGAGGACCCTCGTGGCCAGCCCCTCGGCGGCGAGCAGGCGGGCGGCCTCCAACCCACCGCACGGGGCATGACCAGGTCCATGACGAGCACGTCGGGCTCCAGGGACTGCACGAGCGCCAGCGCCTCGGAGCCGTCGGTCCCC
>JANMRJ010000457.1:0-3813 GCA_031370985.1 Acidimicrobiales bacterium | reverse complement strand
GTCCTCCGGCTGCCCGGCGCCTGAGGGTGGCGCGGACGCGAAGCGGCCCCGAGTAGCCCTGCAACCGAAGCTGCCGAACTTCTCGGGACCGACCTCACCGGCAACTCACAACCGCCTGGCGCCGCCCGGAGGCAGGCACCGGCCGGCCCGATATTCCCCGGAAGGAACACCGGCGTGTGTGTGAAGCCGGGTCCTTCCCTTCCCGGTGGCCGCTTGCGCTGCCCCCGTTCCGTTCCGGACGAGAGCAGTATGGACCGGTCCGGCTGTGCATTGGAAGGGGAGCAACCTGGGGATTTCAGGTTTTTTCGCGGATAGGCGTCTCGAACTTGTAGCCCAGGCCGCGGATGGTCACGATGCGGTTGGGCTTGGAGGGGTCGACCTCCACCTTGGCCCGCAGGCGCTTGATGTGGACATCAAGGGTCTTGGTGTCGCCTACGTAGTCGGCGCCCCAGACGCGGTCGATCAGGACCTCGCGGGTCAGCACCCGGCCGGCGTTGTCGAGCAGGACGGCCAGCAGCTCGAATTCCTTCAAGGGCATGGTGACGGTCTGGCCCCGGACGAAGACTTCGTGACCGTCGGGGTCGAGGCGCACGTCGCCGACCTCCAGCGTGCCGGGCCCCGCCGCCGGCTCGTCGGTTCGTGGTGCCCGGCGCAGCGCGGCGCGCATGCGGGCCACCAGCTCGCGCAGCCGGTACGGCTTCGACACATAGTCGTCGGCGCCGACCTCCAGGCCGACGACAGTGTCGATCTCCGACGACCGTGCTGTGACCATGATGATGGGGACCGTCGACCGGGTGCGGATCGCCCGGCACACGTCGATGCCGGAGATGCGGGGGAGCATCACGTCGAGCAGGACCAGGTCGGGCTGGACGAGGTCGAAGAGCTCGAGCGCCTCCACCCCGTCGCGGGCGACGCGGACGCGGAAGCCCTCCCGCTTGAGGCCCACGGTGAGGGCCTCGATGAAGGACTCCTCGTCCTCGACCACCAGGATCGTCGTGGACGGCCCGTCAGTCGAGGTTCCGGGCATCAGGCGGCTTCGCTGATCGCCCGCTCGAGGAACGATGCCGCGTCGACCCCCGTGTCGGCGCGGATGCCCATCAAGGCGGTGAGGGTCACCCAGCCGTCTCGGAGGAAGGCGCCGTCGGTGCCCGCCGCCAGCGGCTGCCGTTCGATCTGGAACGTGGCGACGTACGGGCCGGCGTCGCGCTCCTGGATAGCCGGCTCGAACGCGCCGATGGTGCCCAGCGGCGCATGGCGGAAGCCAGTCAGCCGGCCGAGGGGCAGGTCGGGAACGTTGACGTTCAGCACCGTGCCGGCGGGGGCGGCGAGCACCCAGTCGAGGGCGGCGGCGGCGACGACCGTGGCGGTGTCGAGGTGGGCCGGCTGAAGGGAGTCGATGCTGATGGCCAGGGCGGAAAGGCCCAGGTGGGCCGCAGCCAATGCTGCGCCGACGGTGCCCGAGAACAGTACCGAGAGGCCGGTGTTCGGTCCCAGGTTCACGCCGGAGGCCACGACTGTTGCCTCGGCGGCGGGGCGGCCGAGTTCGCCGACCCGGGCACCGAGTACGGCGAGCGCCGGCGGGCCATCGACGGAGAAGGCGATCACATCGTCGAAGGCGGCCCCGCCGAGGCCATTGAGCCGGACCGGCTCGATGCGGACCCCGCCGGGCGGCCGGGGCGCCACTGCGGCCGATGTCCCACTCTGGTCGCTCGCCGGCGCGGCGACGACGATCCGCCGGCCCGGTCCCATCACGGCGCGCACCAGAGCGGCCAGGCCGGGCGAGGCCACCCCGTCGTCGTTGGTGACCAGCACGGTCGTCACCCGAACCGCCCGGTGATGTAGGCCTCGGTGCGATCGTCGCCGGGCTTGGTGAAGATCGTTGACGTCGGCCCCACCTCGACCAGCCGGCCGGGGTCGCCGGAGACCTCCAGGGTGAAGAAGGCCGTCGAGTCGCTCACCCGGGCGGCCTGCTGCATGTTGTGGGTGACGATGACGATCGTGTACTTGTCCTTGAGCTCGGCGATCAGGTCCTCGATGCGCAGGGTCGAGATCGGGTCGAGGGCCGAGCACGGCTCGTCCATCAGGAGCACCTGCGGCTCGACGGCGATGGCCCGGGCAATACAGAGCCGCTGCTGCTGGCCGCCGGACAGGCTGGCGCCCGGCTTGTCGAGGCGGTCGCGAACTTCCTTCCAGAGGCCGGCCCCCTGGAGCGCCTTCTCGACGATGGGCTCCAGGTCGGCCTTCTTGCGCATCCCGTTGAGCCGCAGCCCGGCCGACACGTTGTCGCGGATTGACATGGTTGGGAACGGGTTCGGCCGTTGGAAGACCATGCCGATCGTCCGGCGGACCGAGACCGGGTCGATGCCCGAGGCGTAGATGTCCTCGCCGTCGAGCAGCACCTCGCCCTCGATACGGGCGCCCGGGATGACCTCGTGCATGCGGTTCAGCGTGCGGATGAAGGTGGACTTCCCGCACCCCGACGGGCCGATCAGCGCGGTGACCTGCTTGGGCTCGATAGCGAGGGTCACGTCGTCCACCGCCTTGAAGGCGCCGTACCAGGCACTGACGTGATTGGCCTCAATCCGCTTCATCGCTTCGTCCCGATTCCGCTGCGCCGGGTCACCAGGCGGGCGGCCACGGTGAGGAGCAGGACCACGACGATGAGCGTAAGCGCGCCGGCCCACGCCCGGTCCACCGCGGCGCCAAATGCCGATGACGCCTGGGTGAAGACGAAGAGCGGCAGTGACGCCTGCGGGCCCGAGAACGGGTCGTTGTGGATGGAATCGAAGCCGAAGGCGGTCAGCAGCAGGGGCGCGGTCTCGCCGGTGACGCGGGCGACGGCCAGCATGACGCCGGTCGTGATCCCCGCCGACGCGGTCGGGAGCACGACGCCGAGGATGGCCCGCCAACGGGGAATGCCGAGGGCGTAGGCCGCCTCGCGCAGCGCCGGCGGCACCAGCCGGATCATCTCCTCGGCCGACCGCACGACGATCGGCAGCATCAGGATCGACAGGGCCATCGCCGCGGCCAGCCCCGAGAACCCCCGGCCGAGGCCCAGCACCCAGAAGGCGTAGATGAACAGGCCGGCGACGATCGACGGGATCCCGACCATGACATCGACCACGGTCCGCACCAGCGAGGCCAGCAGGCCCCTCCCGTACTCGGTGAGGTAGATGGCCACGAGCAGGCCCGTCGGCACCGACATGACCGTGGCGAGGAGCACCTGCTCGAGCGTCCCGATGATGGCGTGGTAGGCGCCTCCGGCGTTGTCGCGGGGGCCGACGCCGTTCATGGAGTGGGTGAAGAAGTACCAGTCGAGCGCCTTGACCCCGCGGGCGGCGGTGTAGATCAGCACCGACCCGAGGGCGAGGAGGCAGATGCCGACGGTCGTCACCATCAGGACGGCGGCGAGGCGGTCGACCACCGACCGCCGGCCCTCGGTGCGGGCCGCGGCGAGGAGGTAGGAGGCGGTGCCGGCGACGTAGGCCACGAGGGCGAAGTCGGCTCGGCCCTGCAGCGGGGTCAGCCAGAAGGCGATGGCACCGACGGCCACGCCGCCGGCGACGGCCGCCGCCGCCGGACCGTGCGCCAGTCGCCCGGAGCGCAGTGTGCTCGCCACCGTGGCCGCCGGGGCGCTCGCCGGCGGGGTCGCGGTCACGTGCGTGCCCCTTTGATGGCCGTCCGCCGGATGATGGCCCGCGCCGCCACGGTGGCGGCCAGGGTGATGGCGAACAGGACGAGACCGCTGGCGATCAGGGCCGAGCGGCCTATCTCGCCGGCCTCGCCGAACTTGGTGGCCACGTTGGCGGCGAT
>JANMRJ010000934.1:0-5032 GCA_031370985.1 Acidimicrobiales bacterium | reverse complement strand
CCCTCGATCTTGGAATCGGCGTCGACCGAGCCATCGACGCGCTGGTCGAGGGTCTCCAGGATGAGGCGGTTGCCCTCCAGGAGAGCGTCGAGCTTGCCGGTATCGATCCACCAACCATCGACCACCTGGTGGTGGACCCGGTGGCCAGAATCGAGCAGCCACTGGATGGCGTCGGTGATCTCCAGCTCGCCCCGCGCCGACGGCTCGATGGCCCGCACGGCCTCGTGGATCGTGGGGTCGAAGAGGTACACGCCGACCAGGGCGAGGTCCGAGGGCGGGTCGACGGGCTTCTCGACCAGCCGCAGCACCTCGCCGTCGGGGCCGATCTCGGCCACGCCGAAGCGCTGGGGGTCGGGCACCCGCGCCAGCAGGATCTGCGCCACCGCCGGCTTGGAACCCGACTTCACCCGGCCCTCGCCCTCGAACCGCTCGACGAACCCCTTCACGCCCTGGCGCAAGAGGTTGTCGCCCAGGTACATCACGAAGTCGTCATCGCCGAGGAAGTCACGGGCGATCAGCACGCAGTGGGCCAAGCCCAGCGGAGAATCCTGGGGGAGGTAGGTGACTTCGAGCCCCCACTGCGACCCGTCGCCCACCGCGGCACGGATCTCCTCCGCTGTGTCGCCGACGATCATCCCCACCTCGACGATGCCCGCCTCGGCCATCTGCTCGAGCCCGTAGAACAGGATCGGCTTGTTGGCCACCGGCACCAACTGCTTGGCGCTGGTGTGGGTGATGGGGCGGAGGCGGGTGCCGGCGCCGCCGGCGAGGATGAGCGCCTTCACCGCCGGCGCCCGGAAATACTGCTCTGCGACATGGCGCCGGTCTAGCCGTTCGTTGCTGGTCCTTCCACCTCAGGGCTGGTCCTTCCACCTCAGGGCCAGTCCTTCCACCTCAGGGCCAGTCCTTCCACCTCAGGGCCAGTCCTTCCACGTCAGGGCTGGTGCATCCACCTCGACAGCTCCTCGTCGGTCAAGCGGCCGCGGGCGGTCAGCTCCCGCCGGCCGGCCAGCGCCTCGGGCAGCATGCGGACGTACGCCCCGTAGGCCCGCATCCGCCGGCGCACGGTCTCGACCGACGCCGGCCGGCGGTGGACGAGGGGGGCGAGGATGTCGCGACGCGCGTAGGACCCGGTGATGAGCAGGTGGCGGCCAACTTCACGGGCCGCCAGGCCCGGCGGGGCGTTGCGGGTCAGGGTGAGCAGACGGTTGCGCTCGTCGTAGTGCTGGAAGAGCCGCGAACCCTCGACCGACGACGCCGAGTGCACGTGGCGGACCACCGACGACGGCACGTAGAAGTACCGCCAGCCCTGGGCCCGGCCCCGCCACGAGAGATCGAAGTCCTCGTAGTAGAGGAAGTACCGGGCCTCGAACAGGCCCACCCGCTCGAGGTATTCCTTCGACAGGAGGACGGCGGCGCCGCACCAGGCGAAGACCTCCTCCACTTTGTCGAACTGGCCGTTGTCGCGCTCCAGGTAGCCCCGGTCGGCGCCGTGACCGTCGGCCAGCACCATCGAACCCACGTTGTTCAGCACGTCGAACGCCTCATCGTCGAGCGCGACCCGGAACCACGCCGGCTCTGCCGTGACGGGCACCTCCGTGCGGTGCGTTCCCGACATGACGATGACCGTCCGGGCCCCGTCGGCGGCCAGGCGCAGCTCGCATGCGCCGCCGGGCTCGCGAACCGGGACACGGAGGTGGGCGTCGCCGTTGGTCCACTCGTAACCCGCCTCGCCGTTGGTCCCGTGCTCCAGCCCCCAGAACCCCGAGACAAGCTGGAGGTCGTCCCACACCTCGGAGCCGCCGACTCGGGCACCCGAGACCCGCACGCCCAGCGGGCGCCGGTCGCCCAGGCCACGGGTCGCGGTGGCCGAGGTCAGATGGACATCGACGAAGCGGTCGGCGAACAGGATCTTCGGGTTGGCCGCACCCACCGACGGGTCGGCCTCCAACACGTCGACCAGCGGCGCCAGCCAGCCCGCCTCGACCTGGGCGTCGTTGTTCACCAGGGCGACATAGTCGACGCCGGCCAGGTCGGTGAGGGCGAGGTTGCACCCGCCGCCGAAGCCGAGGTTGCCGCCGGCGTCGATGACCCGGACGCGAGGCAGTTCGGCGCCCACCCGCGCCGCCACGCCGTCGGTCGAGCCGTTCTCCACCAGGACGACATCGAGGGCGCTCGCCGGCCAGTCGGAGGCCAGCAGGCTTGCCAAGCAGGAGAGAGTGAGGTCGCCGCCGTTGTGGTTGACAACGACGACGCGCACACGCGGACGTGAAGTGTCAGTGGTCGACAGGCTGGTCCTCCGGGGTGCTGGGAGTGGCGCGGGAAGGCTCACGAGGTGGGTCGGCCCGCAGGATCGCCAACTCCTCGGCCAACACCCGCGTCCGGGCGTCGAGCCGGGCCAGCTCCCAGGAGAAGTGGACGACGATGAGAAACAGCACGGTGATGGCGCCGAGGAAGAAAATGCCCGGCCCGTAGGCGATGCCGAGCCAGTTGGAGAACCGGTCGAGCACCCGGGGGAACGTGGCGAGGAATGCGATGGCCGCGCCGATCGAAAGCCACAGCATGGCGTAGCGAGACGGCATCTGGTTGCGCCGGACCATCCGCACGATGAAGAGCAGGCTGATGGCGGTGAGGAGGAGGATGAACAGGTGCCCGCCGGTGCTCATTGGTGCCCCATCCTCACCGATGGTGCACCAATGGTCGTTCTCCGCTCATAGGACCGCTCGGGCCTCGCTCGCCCTTCGATCCCACTCACGGCCGCTTGCTCCGCAGTGCCCGCTCCCGTCGGCGGATCGGCGCCCGGCTGAGGAGCGACAGCAGGGCCCGGAGGTAGTGGTAGATGAGCTTGAAGTTCTGCGTCGACGGTGTGCCACCCGCCCGCACCCGCATGCTCACCGGCACCTCGACGACCCGGTACCCCGCCTGACAGGCCAGCAGGAGGGCCTCGACGGTGTCGCCCAGGTACTCGTTGGGGTACTCGGCCGCGTAGAACGCCAGCAGCGGCGCAGAGAAGGCCCGGAAGCCCGACGAGGTGTCGGTGAATCTCCGCCCCGACAACACCCGTACGGCCAGCCGTAACACGCCCATAGCGCCGCCCCGCAGGCGGCCGACGTCGTACTCCGAGCCCACCGCCGGGGCGGCGAAGCGGCTCCCGATCACCAGGTCGGCCCCCTCGTCGAGGGCGGCCAGGAGCGCCGGCACCTGAGTGGGGTCGTGCTGGCCGTCGGCGTCGAACTGGATGGCCCGGCCGTAGCCGTGGGCGACGGCGTACCGGAACCCCGTCTGCAGGGCGCCGCCCACCCCGAGGTTGAACGGGAGGACGGCCACCGGCACGCCCTCGGCCCGCGCCGCTTCGGCGGTGGCATCTGAGGAGCCGTCGTCGACCACGAGCACGTCGAGCTGGGGGCACGTCAGCGCCAGCTCCCGCAGCACCGCAGTGAGGGCCTCCTGCTCGTTGAGCGCCGGCAGGATGACCAGCGTGCGCCCCGACCGGCCGGGGCCGACGGCGGCCGGCGCGGCCTGCTCCCGCACCAGCGCGCCGCTCACTGGTCCGCACTCCCTGCGGGCGGGCGTCCCAGCGAATACTTGTTGGACCGGCCTCCCGGGCCGCTCATCGGGACCGGTCGATCCGGAAGAAACTGAGGAAGAAGGCGGCGAAGGCCGTCTGGGCCCCGACCATCATCAGGGTCATGGCCAGCAGCGCCGGCCGGAGGGAGTTGATCGGCCCAAGGCCCTCTCGTAGCCAGTGGAGGAAGACGCCGGCGTCGATGACGAAGCCGACGATGAACAGCCCGCCGCCGCCGATGAGGCCCCGTTCCAGGCTGTAATTCCTCTCGAACCAACGCTGGAGCTGGTCGGCCGCCCCGCCTTCGGAGATCGGGACACAGGTGCGGGCGAAGACACCGAAGAGCAGGGTCTGGTAGCCCAGGATGGCCAGCAGTGCGAAGAGCGCGCTGAAATGAACGTCGAGGGCATGGAAGCCGAGGTTCAGCGGCCCCGGCAGCAGGAGCGCCTGGCCCAGCAGGCCGAGGGTGAACATGGCGATCCCCGGCCCCATGAACAGCCAGTTCGGGCTGCGCAGGAGCATGAACCGGAGGTGCCGCCACCCGTCGCGCATGGAGTTGAGCTTCGACTCGCCCTCGCGGGGGTGGTAGGTGATCGGCACCTCTGTACCCCGGAGGCCGGCCTTGGCTGCGTTGATGACGATCTCCGATGCCAGCTCCATGCCAGCCGACTGGAGCCCCATCCGCTGGTAGGCGTCGCTGGTGAAGGCCCGCATGCCGCTGTGGGCGTCGCTGCTGTTCACCTTGAACAACCGGTTCAGCACTGCGGTCAGGACGGGGTTGCCGATGTACCGGTGGGTCCAGGGCATGGCCCCGGGGAGGATCTTGCCGGCAAAGCGCGACCCGAGCACGTAGTCGTAGGTGCCGGCGAGCAGGGGCTTGACGAGGCGGTCCAGCTGGGTGAAGTCGTAGCTGCCGTCGGAGTCGCCCATGATGATGAACCGGCCGCGGGCCTCGGCGAACCCCTTCAGGTAGGCATTGCCGTAGCCTCGCTCCGGCTGGTTCACCACACGGGCGCCGGCCTTGACCGCGACTTCGACGGAATCGTCGGTGGAACCGTTGTCGCTGATCACCACCTCACCGGTCAGGCCGGTGCGACGGATGCCCTCCCATGCCTTCTCGATGCACGTGCCGACCGACCCCGCCTCGTTGAGGCAGGGCATCACCACGGAGATGTCAGGGGCCGACTGGGAGGGCTCGCGGGCGCTCAGGTCGACCGCTCCAGTCGCGCTCATCGCAGTCCCCTCATAGAGACAAACTTTAGGCGGGGTCGCGGTCCCGCCACGTGACTGCGAGCCGGCGGGCCCGGCCGGCGGCCTTGCGGGCGGCGAGGAGCAGCCCCCCCTCGCGCAGGTGGTCGACCGCGGTTTGCAGGTCATACGCCAGGCCCCGCCACCGCTCCTTGACCTCGGTGAGGTCGCGGCGGAGGCCGGCGCTGACGCTCGGCTCGAGCAGGTCCGGGGCCCGCC
>JANMRJ010000395.1:0-3924 GCA_031370985.1 Acidimicrobiales bacterium | reverse complement strand
AACCGGGCTTCCGTGCCGTGCTGGCCGGCGACCTGAACGCAGCATGGCCCGACGAGAAGCCAATTCCGCTCTTGATGCAGACCATGCGGGACGCTTGGACTGCGGTTTATCCGCCGCCCAACGGGCCGCCTGGGAACACGTCCACACCTGAGAACCCGCAAAACCGCATCGACTATGTGATGACAGAGAAGACCAGCGAACTGCCGATCGAAGCCGCAAGGGTTGGCACAGTCGGCCTATCCGACCACCACTGGGTATGGGCTGACATCTAGGCCTTGTGCTAGCGAGGCGACGACCTTGCGATATGCGGACTCTTTCGAAATTGACCAGCCCCGCCCGACATCCTGGAGGAGAATGATGAGAAGGGCCGCTCAAGTGGCCATCGCTCTCGCGGTGATCGCTGTGGTGACGTTCGTGGTGCTTGGATTAGTACCGATACGAGTATACCCCCGGGAGTACGCAGCGCCTCCTGGCGGGGGCCGTGTGAACTGCGGAACGGTGTTCTCTGGTACCGAGTGGGCATTAGATGATGCGTGTGAAGATGCGTCCCTATATCGCGGCGGTCTCATGGTTGGCACGTTCCTTTTCGGTTTGGTGGCTAGCGCCCTTGCCGCCATTCTAATGATCCTTAGTCGCAAGGGCCGCAAGACCGGCGCTGTACAGAACGGTGTCGGCTCGAGTTCGGTGGGCAGGTGGCGAAACACGCGAAACACCGCCTTGAGGTAGGCGGCCGCTGGCTGGCCGCTGGCCGCTCGCGCATAAGAGGAGTGCCAGTTTCGGGTGGGAATCGCCTACGCCATCGAGAACGTCGACGTGGCCATCGACGCCCTGACAGCTGCGAGTGCAGCTCGACCAGTCCCAGGCACAGCCTCTCCGGGCAATCGTGACCGGGGACTTCGACTCCCGCCCGTACAAGCGCCCGATCCCTCTGACCCCGGTTGTATAGCTGCAGTGGTGCCACCCGGATCGCCCCCGGATCCGAGTACAAGCCGCCCGCCGCTGATCACGTGATAACCGGCTGTTATCCCGTACATCGGGAGTAGAGTAACCGCTTATGACCTGCGGTGATCTTGATCGCTCGATGGCGCCGATGATGTGCCACTCGGGCACGTTATCCGGTACATAGGTGGCGACGGTGCCCGGCAACAGCTCCGAGGCCACCGTGCGCACCGGCGTCGACCGGTTTCTGTCGTCGGCCCGGTGCCGCAACCCGAACACCCGCCGGGCCTACGCGGGAGTGCTCGACCGTCTCGCCGAGCACGTCGGCGCCAACCGCCGTCTCGCCGAGCTGGACGGCGGGGAGATCCTCGTGGCCCTGAACGCGCTCTGGGGCGGCGCGGCGGCGTCGACGTGGAACCAGCGCCGGGCGGCGGTGGCCTCCTGGCTCGCCTGGTGCGCCAAGAACGGCTACCGGGTGCTGGCGATGCCCGACGCCGCGGAGCGCCGTCCCGAGACGCCGGATGAGACCCGGGCGATCGACCGCGCAGCCATCGAGCGGCTGCTCACCCGCCGGGACGTGCCGCTGCGGGAGAAGACCCTGTGGCGCATGCTCTATGAGACCGCCGCCCGCGCTTCGGAGTCCTGGCCCTCGACATCGCCGACCTGGACCTCGACGCCCGCCGAGCCGCCATCGTGAGCAAGGGCGGAGCGGCCGAGTACGTGTACTGGGCCACCGGCACCGCCCACCTCCTGCCGCGCCTTCTCCGGGGGCGTACCGCCGGGCCGGTCTTCCTCTCGCAACGCCGGCCCGGGCCGGCGAGGCGACCGGCGATCCAGGACCTGTGCCCCGAGACCGGTCGGGCCCGCCTCGGCTACGACCGCGCCCGGGTCCTCCTCGACCTCTACACCAGGCCAGGGCCGGGCGTGCCGGGCTGGGACCTCCACCAACTACGCCACAGCGCCGCCACCCACCTGGGCGAGGCCAACGTCGGCCTGCAGCTGATCATGGCCAAGACTCGGCACCGCAACCCTCGCACGGCGATGCGGTACGTCAAGCCCGGCGGGGTGGCGGTCGCCGAGGTCACCGAGCTTCTGGACATTGCCCCCCGGCGACGCTGACGCTCGGTGCGGCCTTACCGTGACTGCGATGATGTACCCGTACGAAGTACACAGGTAGTAGTGGATAAATCGTGCTTCGCTTGTGGACAACTTATTGGAGAATGAGGTCAGCGCAGATGAAGGTTATCGTGCGTTGTGGTGGCCGCCAGTTCAGGGTCTGACCCATAGCGTGACTGGCTTTGTGCCCAGGAAAAGATCTGTCGGCTCGGCGCTGCGGCCACCACAAGGCACGACCAACCGGGCGGGCAGTGACCTAATAAGAGGCTGGCCTAGAGCCCCTTCGCAGTCCTGTCCGCTCGCCCGGCCGGTCGGCCATCAACCCCCGATCGAAGGAGAACGATGGCAGCAACCAGGATCGCACACGACGACGAGGTACGAGTGACAGTCGGTGTCGACACCCACAAGGACAGCCATGTGGCGCAGGCCAAGGACCAGCTCGGCCGGCGCATCGGCGAGAAGATCATCCCCACCACTGCGGCCGGCTACCGCGACCTGCTCACCTGGGCCGAGCACCTCGGTGAGGTCGAGACGTTCGGCCTCGAGGGGACGGGCAGCTACGGGGCGGGCCTTGCCCGCTTCCTGCGCCGCGAGGGCCACGTCGTGGTCGAGGTCATCCGCCCCAACCGCCAGGCGCGCCGCCGTAACGGCAAGTCCGACCCGGCCGACGCCGACGCCGCCGCCTCGGCGGTGCTGTCCGGTGACGCCGACGGGGCACCCAAGGCCGGTGACTCGACGGTCGAGATGATCCGCGCCCTGCGCGTCGCCCGCGCCACGGCGATAAAGGCCCGCACCCAGGCCGCCAACGCCATGAAGGCCCTCGTCGTGACCGCCCCCGACCAACTGCGGGAGTCGCTGCGGGACCTGTCGAAGATCGAGCTGGTCCGCACCTGCGCCCGGTCCCGGCCCGGCGGGCTCACCGGCCCCAGCGCGGCCACCAAGGCTGCCCTGCGCAGCCTGGCGGTCCGCCACGAGGCGTTGGAGACCGAGGTCAAGATCCTCGACGGCCAGATCGAGCCGCTCATCGCCGAAGCCGCCCCCGAGCTGATCGCCGTGTTCGGGGTGGGCCCCGACTCGGCGGGAGCGCTGCTGGTCGCCGCGGGCGACAACCCGCAGCGGTTGGTCTCCGAGGCGGCGTTCTCGATGTTGTGCGGCTCCTCGCCGGTCGAGGCGTCGTCGGGCAAGACCGTCCGCCACCGCCTCAACCGGGGCGGCGACCGCCATGCCAACGCCGCCCTCTACCGCATCGTGATCGTCCGGCTACGCCACGACGAGGCGACCAAGACCTACGCGCAGCGCCGCACCACCGAGGGCAAGTCGAAAGCCGAGATCATCCGCTGCCTGAAGCGGTACGTGGCCCGAGAGATCTACTCGGTGCTGTGCCTCAGGGCCTGCCAGACGACCCGGCCCGTCGATGCCGTCGCATAACGTTTCCGTTACGGCAGCGTGCCGGCTGTGCGGCGGCCCGTTCCCCCTGACAACGGGCCGGGCCCGCCGCTGGTGCTCCGACGCCTGTCGAGTGGCGGCTTGGCGCCGGCGGCATCAGCTCGTGGCCACCGCGCCCCCGTTACCTGTGGGCGTTCCGCGCCGCAGCGTCACGGTATATGAGTGCCCCACCTGCGGAGTTCGGCTCTTCGGCGTGCAGTACTGCGAGGACTGCTCGACGTTCTGCCGTCGCATAGGCACAGGAGGGCTGTGCCCTCATTGCGACGAACCTATCGTCTTTGATGACCTCATCTCGACGGCCGCGGTCGAACAACTCTACCCCGAGTTATCCACACCCGAACACTTCTCCGGTTGGACTTGACATCTATAAGAGGATCTTTTCGTTCCGATGTTCCTCAAGGGCCGACACCCCCCGGAGTTCAG